>CAYYMO010000023.1:0-5096 GCA_964472955.1 uncultured Methanomicrobia archaeon
TGGATGACGTCATAGCAGGGTTAATCGGGGGTGTGTCAGCGAATATGTACGATAGAGGAATGAAGAATGTCCCATAGGATGTTTGAAGCCCTAAGAGCTGGACTAGGGTTTCTAACGACAATCCCAGTAGGCTTCAGTATAAATGGGCTCGAAGATCTAGCAGATAACATGTATATTTACGTTATAATTGGGGCATTCATAGGATTCCTAATTGGAATTATTGGGTGGGTACTGTCGCTTTTCCCTAATGTTAACGTTTTTTTACAATCATCAATCATAATAGTAGCGCTTTATTCAATCACAGGTTTTATACATCTCGATGGGCTAATCGACATGGGAGACGGGCTACTCAAACACGGGACGATGGAGGAGAGACGCAAAGTAATAAAAGAGCCTTATGTCGGGGTTGGAGGAATCGCCTTTTGCGTACTCTTATTCTTACTCTTATTTGCCGGTATAATCTCTGTGCGAAACATCTTACTGCCGGCATTAATCACCGCGGAGATTTCAGGTAAGTTATCAATGGTGGAGTTAGCATCATTTGGAAAAGCAACACATAAAGGCCTCGGATCGCTATTTTCTGAAAAGTCGACACTGATTACATTTGTAATTGCATTGATCCTGGCGTTCCTTGTTTCATTCGTCTGCTTAAGTTGGAAAGGTGCTGTAGGGCTCCTTTCAGCTACTATTTTCGCAGGTGGATTGCTAAAACTCGCAGACGTATCTTTTGGCGGTATAAGCGGGGATGTAATAGGATCTTCCAATGAACTTGGCCGTGTGGTAGCGTTAATCGCAATAAGCCTAGTCAGGTGACATTTATGGAAGCAATTGTGATGGCAGGTGGAAAAGGCACAAGATTTAGTTCTATCGGCGTAGAGAAACCTTTAATAAAATTTATTGGCCAGCCTATGATAGCTCACGTCATTCGAGAATTAAAAAGTTCTAAAATTGAAACAATAACTGTAGCGGTATCACCCGATACACCAAAAACTAAGACTTGGGCAGAAAATTCAAAATTAAATATTATACTTACGCCTGGGAAGAGTTTCATTGATGACTATATATGGGCTGCCAAAAAGCTTAATATTAAAAATCCTTTCCTTACTGTTGCAGCAGATATTCCGTTGATTAATAAAAATCTCATAAATAGGGTCATTGATTCTTATTCGATAAAGTGTAGCGGAGCGCTTGCAGTTTACATTCCATATCACTTGTTTGAAGCCGTCTCAGTAAAACCAGACTTAATCCTTAAAATTGACGATAATCAATTTGTCCCTGCCGGTCTTAATGTTATTGATGGAAAGATCATTGATAACGCGCAAGAGGAAATTGTACTTGTCCTTAACGATAATTCGCTTGCTTTTAATATAAATACGCCTTCAGATCTAGATGCTCTGCACAGTCATTACTATAAAAGTTTCGCAACAAGATATTTTATTTCAAGCAGCAATGATCAGTGACTAATTTAGTCGTAACATTATCTGAGCAAGAAACTTTGATGTCTGACCAAAAGCATAAATCCTATTTAATTAAGCTTCGCACTACCCCTCATTCATTTTTCCTAACAAAACTGTATTAAATTCATCGTCAAAGAGTTCTTATCAAAGCTCCAGGCTGCAAACTTCTACGATGTCCACGATTCGTGAAACATCTGTAATAGCATTTATAACCGGTAAATTCAAGTATGTTGATAATTGAGTTGAGACAACACCCGCAATGCAGAAGACAGATTTTTGCATATCCTCTTGTATCTCTTTCTCGTTCTTTGCACAGAGTATTTTGGGGACTGCAATGCTTCTAAAACCTTCAAGTATAAGGTAATCTGTATCAAAATGCTCCATCAGCTCAAAAACGCTCAAAGGTTTCTTTATCATTATACTGCTCTCATTAGGAGTTCTTATTCCGACGATTTCCGCTCCAGCTTTCCAATGTCGCCAAGTATCCTTTCCTACTACATCAAGAGTGAAGTCATCCACGTGAATATCTTTAATCGTCGATACAGAATATCCGCGCCGTTTTAGATCTTTAATTATCTCAACTACAGTCGTAGTTTTACCCGATTTAGAAAAACCATAAATGGCAAATACTCTCATCGAAACCCATTAACCTTCTAAACTTAAATTATTATTCGATCCGCAGACAACATAATAAATTCGAAGTTAAACTTGCTAAGAGGTAGTTTTAACTCCGACAAAGTTTAACATATGTTACCACAAACATCAGAGAGCTTCTAAGCTCCAATATGAAATTTGATAGTGACAGAACATCCGAGCTGTATAATGCTAACGTTCTTTTGATTTCCAGTACCGAGGATATGTGCCGGGCTCCATTATAACCCGCTTTGCTTCCGCAATAATTCCTCCTTCAAGCACCGAAATTCCTAGTGCTATGATCTCACCATTGCGCGTATAAATTCCAACTAGCTGCTTTTTTTTAAAATCATCTACCCATACCACTCCAGGCTCTGTAAGCTTTGCTCCGTGACAAATAGCATCGACAGCTGTGTCCCGAATGACAATCTTCGGCAAATGACGTAGCCCATACTCTAAAGGTTTTATAATGTCTTTTATCGGGCCTTCTTCTCCATCTTCAGTCCAGAAATGATAAGCATCTTTCAAATCGTGAAGGGTCACGGTCGTAGATTCGTCAAAGATCCCTGATTTTGTTCTCCGAAGCTCTGACATATGCCCCCCAACGCCAAGCGCCTCCCCTACATCATGACAGAGCTTTCTAATGTACGTTCCTGCTTCACAGCTCACTTTAAACAATACGTCTTTTCCTGCGTGTTCCAAAAAATCAATGCTATAAATTTCACGCTTTCGTATTTGTCGTTTTACAGCTGACTTAACTGGAGGACGTTGATAAATTACGCCGGTAAACTCTCTAAATATTTCAGAAATTTTCTTCTCTGGTACTTCTTTGTGTAGGTGGAGCACACACACATATTCTTTTGATACATCAACTAAGCCTCCGATAGCCTTCGTAGCGTCCTGAAGCATTATAGGAAGAACACCAGTTACTTTTGGGTCTAGAGTACCACTGTGTCCCGCCTTGTTAATCATTAGCGCTCGTTTCACCCAAGCAGCCACTTCGTGACTGCTTGGTCCGCTAGGCTTATCGATATTAACTATGCCTTTTCGAGTAAGTTCTTCAACACTTCGTTCTTTGGGGTTCACCATTGTGAAACAACTTATCTTTTAACAATTTCATTAAGTTTGACAGCGGTTAAAATTATATCGATGACAGCGTTTTGGTTCCAATGCTCAGTGTCTATTACAAGATCATAAGTGTCTACATCAAAGATATCAATGTTATAAATCTCTAAATAACGCTTTGCTTCGCTGTTCTCTCTTGATTGTGTTTCATTGAAGGCCTGTTCGTATGATTTTTGCTCCCGCTTCGCAATTCGCTTCACTCTTACCGCAAGAGATGCCTTGAGCCAGACTTTTAGGTCGCCATTCATAACTTTACCCGAGAGCCTGCCTTCAAATATAACATTTTTATAGCGACTCACTATTTCAACCTGTCTCCTATCGATCATTCTGTCAATTTCTGGATTACTCTCTGCAACAATGCTAAAGCGCTCCAAATTCATGCAGTGTTCACGAGCAAGCTGTCTAAATGCTTCTCCAGCTGACACGTATTTATAATTGAGATTTTCAGATAAGGCCTTTGCAACAGTTGTCTTGCCACTTCCAGATAGACCGCTAATAGTGATAATCAAAGATCGAATCTCCTTGCTAAATTAAGACGTAGTCTATCTTAAAGCGTTTGTAAGCTCCTCTACCGCATCTGAAAGTTTGCCATCTTTGTTCTGTAGAATCTTTACTGTAGCACCTGTATAGAATGCATATGCCATGCAGGTAGCCCTGTTCACCTCTTGATGTTCGCTCACTCCTGCCGCGTCCTGAACGTCGCGCATCCTTGATTTGTCGGCGCTTCTTCTTCTGAGAATGTGCTCCTCTGAAGACTCGACGACTATTATCATCTCTGGCTTTAACTCATCCAAGACCCAGATTGGAAGTCCTGGAAGGTACCCCTTGACAGTCCTTACTGTAGCGTGAGTGTCAACAATGATTGACTCCGTTTTAATTTCCGCAATTTTTTTCGCTGCAATTATTTGCAGCTCTTTCTGTCTCGCGGGATCCATCTTTCTTATGTCGTCACGCGCTGTGACCCAATTCCGCAATAAAGCTTCCTCAAGCATTATATCGCTGTAAGTTACCATTTCAAACCGTTCGCCTTCAGCTTCTAGTTTTTTAATTGCGTGTTTTGTGACAGTGGTTCCTCCACTGGCAGGAACTCCTGTCAGAACAATGACATGTGTCAAATTATTCAATCCTCCAAATAACGGTTAAGTTTACTTATCATTCAACCTTCTGCATATAGAATTATTCTAAACAAGTTACGGTTGCAAACCGTGCTTTGATAGAAACTCATTGTATGCGTTACTTGTTGCTTCGACAAGTTTGTCAAATTGTTTAGGAGTCATAAAGATCCTTACTGTAGGCATTTCGTCTTCTCGAATGGGCTGTTGAGCAAAATCTACTACAAACTCATTTTCATTAAAATATATGCTGATGAAGTTCGAAAAGAACGCCATCAATATTTTTTGCTTTTTAGATGTTATATCGACGTTAAGTTCGCCTTGGGGCGGCGTGAAGTCTCCAGGAGGGAACCCAGTGGCCAAGTAATCACCTCATAAGTTTAAGCTATAACAAACAGAAAGTTATGGCTATGTTATAACTAATGGCTAATTGTCATAGTTTCGAATTTAAGCGCTCTCCTCTCGCCTTAAGCTCCTTTAATAACCAATCTACTCTACTTTCAGCATCCTTTGTAGCGTTCTCGTCAAATTCGACGGATATTGTTATTTTACTGCCTGGTTTCAATCCAGAAGGTAATAGTGCTTTGTGAAGTTCTTCTGTGGATCCATCTTCCGCAATCAGTATAGCATAATCATCTTCATATCTATCGAGATCTGCTCGGGTTATTTTGACGTTCGACATTATATAATTCATCTCCCTTCCCGTCTTCATCTCAACAGTTGTCAACTGTTACAACTTTAACAGTGCCACGCGTTGGTCCAATAAACT
>CAYYMO010000024.1:0-2859 GCA_964472955.1 uncultured Methanomicrobia archaeon
CTTTATAATGGAGGTAGCTTTCAACTTGAAATTCTTCTGAGAAGCCATAATTATAGCTATTTACTCCTTTCAGCTCGCGGCCAAACTTTTCGTGCATTTTCTCCTCACTTAAATAAGTAATATGTCCTATCATTCGCGCCAATGATAGACCATTGCTGGGAATTGCACTGTCGTAATAATCTCCACCAAACCAACAGGGATCCGACATAATCGCCTGCCGTCCAGCCACATTAAACGCAATGCCCTGAGCTGAAAGCCTGTTCGTGGAGGCAATGATTATCGCGGAGGTCACACTCTCAGGATAATCGACCACCCACTGTAGAGCTTGCATACCTCCAATTGACCCACCAATGACGCTTAATAGCCGCTTAATACCAAGATGATCCGTGAGGCGCTTTTGAGCTCGAACCATATCGCCGGTAGTGATGACAGGAAAACGAAGGCCATAGGGCCTCCCTGTTTCAGGATCAATGCTACTTGGACCCGTTGACCCCCCGCAGCCACCTATGAAGTTAGAGCAAATTACAAAGTAATCATCTGTGTCGATGGCCTTTCCTGGACCTATGAAGTCATACCACCAGCCGTTCTCTCCTCGTTCGTTCGTAAATGCCGCATGGGCGTCACCTGAAAGGGCATGCTGCACGAGTACGGCATTATCATTTTTAGAATTTAACTCCCCGTACGTCTCATAAGCAATTGTTACCGGCGATAGCGTTCGCTGACAGTCCAACGCAAGTTCTTCGAATGTGTAGTATTCGGTGCTCGTAATACGTTCTGTTATACGCATGATAACGCTTGATCCAAGTCCGCTATGATATCCTCAACATCTTCTATCCCAATTGATAACCGTATGAAATCATCCGTTACCCCCGCGGTTATCCTCTGCTCGCCAGTCAGCTGCTGGTGCGTGGTACTCGCTGGATGTATAATTAACGACTTCGCATCCCCAATGTTCGCGAGGTGGCTGAAAAGCTTCACAGTCTCGATGATTTTTACTCCCGCTTTATACCCACCTTTCACGGCAAAGCCCACTAAGGCGCTTGCCCCTTTCGGCAAATATTTCCTGGATAGCGCATGTGAGGGATGTCCCTCAAGTCCAGGATAGCTCACCCACGAAACCTTGTCGTGCCCTTGCAAGAACTTTGCCACGTTGAGTGCATTACTAGAGTGTCTCTCCATCCGCAAATGGAGCGTTTCAACTCCTTGAAGGGTGAGAAAAGCGTTAAACGGACTTAGCGCAGGACCTATGTCCCGAAGCAGATGAAGCCTCGCCTTCACGATAAACGCTAGATCCCCAAATGCCTCTGCATACTTAATGCCGTTGTACGTCAAATCAGGTTCGGTAAAGTCTGGGAATTTGCCGTTTGCCCAATCGAAAGTCCCTCCATCTACAATTATGCCCCCAATTGAAGTCCCATGCCCTCCGAGAAATTTGGTGAGGCTGTGCATGACAATGTTTGCCCCGTGCTCGATCGGCCGGCATAATATAGGAGATGCGGCGGTATTGTCAACTATTAGTGGCACGCCGTTATCGTGCGCTATTTTAGCTATATTTTCAATGTCAAGTACGTCTAAACTTGGATTACCAATCGTCTCTCCAAAAAATGCCTTCGTTTTATCATTGACATAATTGTTAAAGTTCTCTGGATCCCGTGAATCTACCAGATGCACCTTAATGCCCATTTTCGCAAGGGTTGACGAAAATAATGTATATGTCCCACCGTAAAGGAGCGATGAAGATACGATCTCATCGCCTGGCTTTGCGATGTTCAGAAGTGACAATGTGGTAGCTGATTGACCGCTTGCAACAGCGAGACTTGCTTTTCCCCCCTCCAGCTGCGCTACCCTCTGCTCGAGAACATCACACGTCGGGTTCATGATCCTCGAGTAAATGTTTCCGAGTTCTCTTAGACCGAATAGATTTGCGGCATGTTCAGTACTGTCAAATACAAACGAAGTCGTTTGGTATATCGGTACCGCTCGTGCCTTTGTTGACGGGTCTGGTATTTGTCCCCCGTGTAGAGCTTTCGTTCCTTGCCCTGGCATGATTTCACCTGTTTCAGTTAACAATCAAATATGACAATTGTTATACTTAAAATATCGCTATTAAATCTTTTGGAAGTGACAGAAACTGCTCATAATATTATAACAATTGTTATATAACTCCAGCCATACAGTTATAGGCGATGAAAGCACAAAAGTCGCCATGCGAGATAGCTGTCTGGTATGTCCTTCCAAAAATTCGTGCTGAAATCGCAAAAGAACTTGTGAAACTAGGTCTCCCCCAAAAAGAGATCTCAGAATGTCTGGGGATAACACAATCAGCAGTGAGCTATTATGTGAATAGCAAACGAGGGAGCACTATCCCAATCAGCGATGAAGTCCAAGGTTCAATCAAAGCTCTATCGCAAAATATCATTGACAACAAGGATGTTGACATTAATGAAAAAATCTGCGAAATTTGCCGCATCATAAAGGGAGAGGGTGGCGTCTGCAAACCGCTTGGCAAGTGAAAACATGGGCAACCGTTTACAAGAGTTAAAGAACGAACGAAACGCCATAATACTCGCCCACAATTACCAGATAGGGGAGGTGCAGGAAGCAGCTGATTATGTCGGGGATTCGTTTGAACTCTCTCGAATTGCCTCCCAGATAGATTGTGACGTAATCGTATTTTGCGGCGTTGACTTTATGGCGGAGAGCGCGTACATTTTGTCTCCAGAAAAGACCGTGCTTTTACCAGTTAAGAATGCTACGTGCCCAATGTCACATATGATCACTGCTACGGATGTCAGAGCGCTGAGAAAGGGACATCCCAGGGCAACGGTAGTGTGCTACGTAAATACGTCGGCTGACGTT
>CAYYMO010000025.1:0-2572 GCA_964472955.1 uncultured Methanomicrobia archaeon
GGTACCTCGCAACCTATATATAAAAAAATATAGTATATAAAATCACGTTACTTCCGTACACCGTACGAGGATTTAGGCCCTTTGACCAAAGAATTTAAAGTTGTTTTTAAGCCTGATAACAAAATTGTCAAAGTTGAGCGAGGCACTACCGTACTTGATGCGGCTACGAGTTCTGATATCTACATCGATAGCATATGTGGGGGCAGAGGCAAGTGCGGTAAATGTAAAGTCATCATAGATGGGAGCGTCCACGCTGACGTGACAGACCTATTAAGCCCTGAGGAAACTGCGCGAGGCTATTACTTAGCGTGTTTGGCTCGAGTGGCAGGAAATTTAACAGTTACCGTCCCAAAAGAGAGCAGAGTGGAATCGCACCAGATATTGATGAAAAGTGAGATAGTTCCATTACCCGCCATAGAGCCGCCCTTAATGAAAATTCCACTTTCACTCAGCCCTCCATCGTTAACTGACTATATGAGCGATCTCGACAGAGTTACAAGGGCGTTGCGCAATCTCGGTATACAAAATGTGACTGTAGGACTGCCGACTCTTAAAAAGCTAAGCCGAATTCTGAGAGAGAACGAATGGAACGTAATTGTAACACTAATGGATCTCTGGGATCGACAGGAGATAATAGACATAGGTCCCGTATCAGATGAAGATTTAGTAGGGGTAGCAGTTGATATAGGTACTACGACGCTCGTGGTAGAGCTGGTCGATCTGAAAAGTGGTGCCGTCATTGATTCACGATCCGATTATAACAAACAAGTCGTTTATGGCGAGGATGTTCTTTCGCGGATATTGTACACCGAGGAACATAAAGACGGTATCCGTAAACTTACCAGCACCGTCAGATACGGTATAAATGATTTGATACGAGAACTTGTTATAGATAACAAAATACGATATGAAAAAATTTGTCGCGCTGTTATTTCAGGCAACACCGTTATGACGCACTTGTTTTATGGATTAGATCCCAAATATATACGCCATGAACCGTACATACCGGTAATGTCCTATGTGCCACAGATGAAAGCAGTAAAGCTCGGACTAAGCGTAAATCCGAATGCGTATGTTTATGCGCTTCCCTGCAGAAGCAGCTACGTGGGCGGCGACGTGACTGCTGACGTAATTGCTTCTGGAATGAGCGACAGAAAAGAGATTTCACTTTTAATCGATGTAGGTACGAACGGAGAACTAGTGCTCGGAAATGAGAGCTTCCTTGCATCATGTTCGTGTTCAGCGGGTCCGGCCTTTGAAGGGGGTGAGGTCGAGTTTGGCACGCGGGCGATGTACGGTGCCATAGAGCGGATTTGGATCGACGATGCTAAAGTACACTACTCTACTATCGGAAATGTTCGGCCGAAAGGCATTTGTGGGTCGGGACTGATTGAATTAATAGCTGAACTATTTAGCAATGGCATCATCGACAGAGTGGGAAAAATACAACCGGATAAAAATAACATCAGAATTCAAGTGGGCAGCAGCGGCAGCCAATTCGTTGTGGCATTTAAGGATGAAACGGCCATTAACAAAGACATCGTCATAACCGACGTTGACATTCAAAATATACTGCGGACGAAGGCTGCCGTTTACGCGAGCTCTAATGTATTGTTAAAGACGTTTGGATATAAATTTACTGACTTAATCGACGTATTTATTGCCGGCAGTTTCGGCAACTATCTCGATATCAAAAAAGCCATAACGATCGGATTGCTGCCTGATCTTCCCCTTGATGTCTTCAAATTCATAGGCAATGGCGCTCTCGGAGGAGCGAGAATGGTATTACTATCGAAGAACATGCAAAATAAAGCGGAAGAAGTTGTAGCAAATATGACGCACATTGAGTTGAGTGTCAACACCATGTTCTTTAAAGAGTTTACCTCTGCACTCTTTATCCCTCACACCGAAATCGATCAGTTTCCCAGCATTGTGGGAAGAGTTTATACGTAGCTTTTTAATTAACAAGCTTAAAGGTCTAATAACAGATATTCGTCCAAGCACAATGGGGCAGAGATACTCCTTTTATGTAGTTGTCGGATGCATGGTGTTACTCGTGCTGATAAACGGCGCGCAGATAAAACGAAACGTGAGGGCTTATGCCAACGATTGCAGTAACAGGTAAAGGCGGGACAGGAAAAACAACATTTGCCGCACTTCTTATTAAATATTTGAGCACACAGAGCAGTACTATTTTAGCGGTAGATGCAGATCCTAATTCAAATTTGAACGAACGATTGGGACTCAGCGTTGAACAAACAATTGGACGCTTGCGAGAAGATCTCCTCAAAGAATCCCTTCCTGCTGGCGTGCCCAAAAATGAACTGATCGAGTATCAAATTCGATTAGCTCTTATCGAAGGAGATAAGTTTGATCTTGTCGTAATGGGACAACCTGAAGGACCTGGATGTTACTGCTACATTAACAGTGTCTTGAGAGATGTCATCGATAGGCTCTCAAACAACTATAACTATGTTGTCATCGATAATGAAGCCGGCATGGAGCACCTTTCGAGGCGAACAACAAGAGATGTCGACATGCTTTTCATTATGAGCGATGCGACAAAGCTAGG
>CAYYMO010000026.1:0-3352 GCA_964472955.1 uncultured Methanomicrobia archaeon
CGGCTTTTCCTTAACTTCTGCGCCCGCCTTTGCAGCGGCTCGCGTTATTAATACAGTCGCTATTACGGCTAAAATTGTGACTATAATTGCGTAAGTAAGCAAACCTGGAACACTGTCCGATGTCCCTAAAACTGCTTTTACAATTGCTTGTATCGCCGAATTCCACGCTAACGCTGCTACTAATCCGAACGCAACAATGATGAGCGATACCATTGCCGATAGCATTTCTTGTTTCAATGTCATTATTTCACCTCCGCACAACAGTCGATTTCATAGTAAATAGGTTTTATGAAATGCGTCTATTTTCGTAAATACAGCTTAAAATGAAGATGGATGGATACGTGCTCATCCTTTATTGCTGCTTGTGGCTAATAATTTCTACACGATTTTAACGATTTATGTGCGCGTAAGATAATTTTGTATGGGGGTGGCATTCAGAATGCCAAACAATGCACGGCTTGCAATGGGACAGAGAACAATCAAAAATAGACGGATAGTAACACCGCGTCTAAGCGTTGTCGGATGAAGACCCTGAAATCCGATTGTGGCAGCGGTAAGTATAATGCCGTTATGCCATTATTGAAATAAACAATTTGAAAGCATAGAATTTTGGACTGATACGAAATTTTTGAGCGGAACTTTAAAAAGCTTAGCTAGCTAATCACTACGCAATTTGCAAAGTGGAAGCCTCGAGACGCTCGTTAAGTGTAACGTTTTTTTTCTGTTATTGAAAGTTTTATAGCAATAGAATGTACTTTGTATGAACGTTCATCGTATCGTATCATACGTTACCAGCACGTAAGGGGCAATGAATATTACAACAAGATATCGTAAACCGATTGAAGTCCTCATAATTGAAGATAACCCCGTAGACATCCATATGATAAAACAGGGGTTCACAGATGTGCCAATCGACCATAATCTCAATGTGGCCACCGATGGAGAAAGGGCGATGGACTTCCTCTACCGTAAGAACGGATGTATTGACGTCCGACGGCCCAACCTAATCATCCTCGACTTGAATTTACCGAAAAAGGATGGTCATGAAGTGCTTGCAGCAATTAAGTCAGATGATTCACTGAGAACCATCCCGGTTATCATACTCACCACATCTGATCTCGATACGAGCATTATGAATGCGTACAACCACTGTGCAAACTGCTATTTGATAAAACCCATAGAATTTGATGAATTTGTGCATGTGGTAAGAACGATTGCAACGTTCTGGCTAAGCTTTGTAGCACTGCCGTCATAGTGGTTGGAGAGGTTATGAGCTTTTGCCTCATGTGATACATGGAAGAGCGTGTAAGCGTCGCTGCAGCGAGTGACGCAATGCGTTACGACGCACTAGCTCTGGTAAAGCTTTAAATAATCGCTTACTACTTTTTTGACACATCGTTAATCTAAATTGCTTCGCTGTGTCCGTCAGGTACATATATAAGTGCACTATAATAACAGGGGACTAACACGAGCAGGTCACGAGCAGGTCATTACAATCCCATGGTAGATGTATTATGAAAAAGATTGTCGCGCTTATATTAGTCCTTATTATTCTCGGCGCGGGAACCGCAGTTCTCTTTTTAAGTTTTCAGCCCCCGCATGTTGAAAAAGTAACAATCCAATCGGTGGAGGACTTCACAAATTCTAGTTTTACGCTTAAATACTCAGTGAGGATATACAATCCAAATATAGTCGGCGCAAACATTACTAGTATACATTATAATCTACTGCTTAATGGGAACAATCTGAGTAACGGCACTTCTGAAGGGGCATATGTTCCTCCACTAGGAAGTGCAAACTTCTCTTTCGTTTCAAAAGTTTACTATAGGTCAGCGTTTGACATCCCACTTATGATACTATTTAAACAACAAGTACCCATGCAGGTCAACGGAGTCGCCTCCACACACGTCCTCTTCATTTCAGCAGATGTCCCGTTTAATTACTCGTTCGATGCCTATCCGGCGCTTGTTAATGCGTCAAGGGGCGTAGGGTGATAGCTGTAGTGCGATAGCTGCAGTACCCTCCGCTCGTCTTGGTACCAGACGTACCATAAAATTGCTGCGTCTACAATTCTGTGCTGCACATGAAATAAAATAAACTCACTTGATCTCAGCTTTCTATAAATGAGAATCTACCTATAGTCCTAGTCTGTTAAAGGAGCTTGAGAGGATGAATATGACTATTAAGTCGTTGAAAGAATATGAGCAACTTAGCCCTTTCGAGGTTAAGAATAAACTCGCCGAACTTGCCAGCAAGCACACCGACGAGACGGTGTTGAATGCAGGCCGTGGTAATCCCAATTGGATCTGCGCAACGCCACGCCAGGCATTCTTCACGCTTGGCCAGTTCGCCATCGAGGAGTCAAAGCGACAGTTTGACTTCCCACACGCTGGCACACACCCGAGCAAGGCTAGCATTGCCAAGCGGTTTGAAGAGTACATCCATCGCCATGCAGACGCACCGGGCATCGCCTTCTTGCACGACGCCGTCAACTATGGGATTGAGTCCCTTGGCTTTGATCCGGATTCCTGGGTGCTGGAACTGGCAAGCGGTGCGATCGGAGATTATTACCCGACTCCCGAACGAATGCTCATATACGTTGAGCGGGTTGTGCGCAACTTCCTCATAAAGGCGCTGTGTAACGGCCAAGTCCCACCTGGCACATATGACCTCTTCGCCACTGAAGGCGGTACTGCGGGAATGCGTTATTGTTTTGATTCTCTTATTGAAAACAAGCTGCTCCGCAAGGGTGATAAGATCGCGTTGGGTTCGCCGATCTTCGCCCCCTACCTCGAGATTCCTCACATTAATGACTTCGGATTAGTGACCGTCGAGATCAAAGCTGATCCGGAAGATGACTGGCAGTACCCTGATTCGGAGATCGATAAACTCAAGAATCCGTCGATTAAAGCTTTCTTTGTAGTTAACCCTGGCAACCCCAGCTCAAAAGAGATCCGGCAGAGTACCCTTGAACGCATCGCTGCCATTGTCAAGAATAACCGCCCTGATTTGATTATCCTGACTGACGATGTATACGGTACCTTCGTGGATGGCTTTCACTCTCTGATGTCCATCATACCGTCGAACACCCTTTGTGTCTACTCCTTTTCTAAGCATTTCGGCTGCACTGGGTGGCGCGTAGCCGTTGTCGCACTCCACGAAGACAACGTGCTCGATAAGATGATCACTGCGCTTCCAGAAAGCGACAAGGAAGCGTTAATCGCACGGTATGCGAGCATCAGTGTCGATCCCACCGGCATGACGTTCATGGACCGCATGGTCGCTGACAGCCGCTCGGTTGCGCTGAAGCATACAGCCGGCCTGTCCTTGCCTCAGCAAACGCAAATGGCAC
>CAYYMO010000027.1:0-3259 GCA_964472955.1 uncultured Methanomicrobia archaeon
TTCAGGAATTGCTAAGAAGACAAGTGCTAAGCCGAATATTTCTTCCTTTTCTGCAAGTGCTCCAATTCCAGCTGCACCGATTTTAGACTGTGCCACTCCCGTTCCTATCGCACCTAATCCAAAAGCTATTCCCGCCCCAATTGCTATCATAGGGTCTACCATTTTTGTCAATCCCTCCTTGAATCACATTTTTTAATTTCTTTATTAATTGTAGCAGCAACAACCTACCACTTGTTTATGTGAACGCTATTCGATTCATTGTTCCACTAACCGTGATTCATCGGCTGATTTACTTGGTTTCTGTCACGATAGATCACCTGTTGCTACGTTTACAAGCGCCTCCTGAAGTCAAGCCCTACACTACCACCTTCTCGCACTCACTCTAACTCCATTAATATTTACGTAACCACTTATTTCGCAGCCTTTCGTTTGAATGGCTCGTAAATTCTTCCTCCGCCCTCATAAAATTTCGAGTAAAATTCTACTATATGTAACCTGAGGGCGTGTATCGAGGGGCTGAACATGCACAGAACGATATTTAATGTATGTAGCATTGCAGCGATTAAAAATCCCACGAGCACGACTCCCATCGAACTCCCTAACTTATTGGCTACAAATGCTAAGATTACCGAGGCCATCCCTAGTGCCATTAACCTAGTATAGGACAGAATGTTCGTGACACCACTCATGATTTCGAGCGCTCCCACTGCTCCGCCACCGTACATGATAAGTGGTAGTCCTATCACGAGTAAAACTACCCCAGGAATTAAAAGCACGCTCGGCACTTTCTCCGCAACAGCAAGGATAATTACGATTATGCTCGTTAATCCGAGTAGCATGCCAGTTTTTTCGCACACGCGTTTTTTGTTCTTCCTCGTCGCAGCGTTTACTATACCTAAACCAAGCCCAAAAAATACGTGAAATACCCCTATAGCAATCGTGAAAATGAGCAGTGGTACCATAATTTCGATCCTGTCCAACGTCAGTCCATTTATTGTGACTGGCTGAATCCAGCCCATCATCTGGCCTAAATTCCCAAAAAATTCCCCGAATAGATATCCAAAGAACATAGTTGGAAATGCACATATGACCAATATGTTCATGAGCTGTTTAATCGTGTGCCTCACCCCGTAGAGCTTTCTCACTAGTAGCGCAAAAGCCAAGATTATGATGCCATATCCAATGTCACCTACCATGAGGCCAAAGAAAAATGGGAAAAACAGCGCCAGTAATATCGTTGGATCGACCTCACTATACTTTGGTTGACCGAGTAATGATTGTAGAACCTCAAATGGCTTAACAATTCGTGGATTATCGTAAAATGTTGGCGCATTATTGAGTTCATCAGGACTCGGGGTAAGCTCATTTACAATGACTTTAGCTCCAAATACTTCTTTCAATGCGTTTTTTGTCCTTTTAAGTTGCTTTTTCGGTACCCATCCCAGTATGACGAAAGCATAATCGGTTTGACCAAATTTCGTGAATACGCTGGCCTCTTCGTTTCTCGCATCAAGGACATCTTTGAGCGCCGCGAGCTCTTGATACCAGTGTTCAGAAAGTGCTGCCAACTCCTCATTTATGGTACCCATTTCCCGCGTTAATTGCTCCCTCTGGTCTCCTATTAGCGTCAACACTTCGTCAAACGGCTTACCTAAGTATTCAGGCGGTAATCGGACTTCATTTACGTTTTGAGACCAAATGAACGAGTGTACTTGGTCAGAATATCTTTTATTAAATACCGTGACTGCTGCAGTCGTCTCGTCATCAACGTCCGCGGACAATAGTTCAAACTGGTTTCGCGTAATTTCGACTAAAGCTGCTGTGATGAGCTCCAACACATCTTTAAACTCTCGTTGTATGAGAATTACCGTGACTTCAAATCCTTCCAGCATTGGGAGTTGAGCCTCTAACGGCTGTATTTTTTCGATAACGTGTTCATAGCGGTTCAGCGTGGAGAGGGCAAATTCTACATCGCTTTTTTTCGTTGCTAATTCTCTCGTTGTTTCGTCGAGCTCCTCAATAACTTGATTTGCCCTCTCCACTAACTCCTCGTGACTTTTCCACCGGAGCTCTTCATAAAGTAGAGCCTGCCGCTCTTTGTTCTCTCGCATCGTAGGAAGCGTGTGAACTATGCCGCCCATCTTTACTAATACGCTTGCAATATCGGCGCCTGATGATGGTCTCATCCGTCGCAATATTGTGTCTCCTGGAGAAATGGTCTTGGAGACATCTTCTAGATGAACTGTTCCAATATTGTACAAAACGTCAACTACGCTCTCAAGATCTTTTTTCGGTCCAATCACTTGAATTTTGCTCATCTTGTGCAGCATAATGACCTACTCTAATGTCACGACTTTTACTATTTTGCCTATCGCCTTAGACAAATTTTGTTCTCCCTTCGTTTTTGCGGCTTTTGCCTCTTCTTCGCCGAGCTTTTTGAGATTTTCAACCTCGTTTAGGATATTTGCATATCTTTCATTATAGTACTCATCGGCGGCTTTTTTTCCTTCCATTTCTGCGTTTTTTAGAATCTCTGCCGCTTCTTTTTTAGCATCGGCAATGACTTGTTCAGCTTTTCTCCTTGCCTCATCAACCTTTACGCTTAGTTCCACCTCTCTCTTTCTTATTTGCTGCAAGACGGATATTTTCGGCTCTGGTTCGGTGTCCATGTTATAACCCATTGTTTCGTTTCAGATGTGCCGTTAAACCGCTACTTGAAGATGAATATTCACCTTTTTTTATCACTGTAGTTGGTCGTTCAGCTGCCTTTAAAACTCGCTCTCTGCACCGGTCTACTGCACCTTTTTTGAGCTTGTTGATCAGCTGTTGAACGTTATTCTCCATGCTGAATCACCGCTTTTCATACGATTACCATCATCGATAGCAACCAATAATTGTCAATCTTCTTTATTCTCGTCATAATCTCTCATTATTAAAAATGATAAATTATTTTGTATATTTAAATAATATATTGGCGAGTACAACGAAATACTTTTCGTTTTTTTTAAAAAATACGCCGTTAAGCTCGTATTTGACCATACCCGTCTCTGAGCTAAAAAATAAAAAGCGTAAAAACCGTTCATTTGGATTTTGTAAAATTATAGAACACCAATTGGAGAACAGAAGAGTTAAGTGTTTTTAAAGCTATGTAGAGCTGAAGAGCAACAGAGGTAAATTTAATGGCAAGGTTTCCAGAAGCTGAACATAGATTGTTAAACGTTAAAATATGTATGAACTGTAATGCTCGAAATCCGATAAG
>CAYYMO010000028.1:0-15397 GCA_964472955.1 uncultured Methanomicrobia archaeon
AGAACACAATGAGTCTTGATGTGTGGTTAAAAGAGCACAGTGAAAGCGAACATTCAAGCATATACGCTTTTTACTTGCTTTTTATACTTCTATCACTTCGCGTTTGAGGCAGTATTAGCGTTCTTTCCGCTTCATTCCTTCGGTACTTAACAACGAGAGCCAGCATAATGTGAACGTGGTTCTGGCGCTTCTGGTGATAGTTACTAGTTTCAATCCTTGTTTTAATGGATGTTGCTCTAAGTGCTGTGCACCGTCGTTACTGGACTTGCCTTGTCATTTGGCTCAGACGCGCGACAAATCCCATTTTGCAGAAGAGGATAACGAGATATTTTATTGACAGACAAAAATAGATAAAGGAACCCCGCATACTAATTAATGGGGGCTGTTGCACTGCACAGTAGTGCAGCTACTCTCACAGTGTGTCGAGGCACGGCCTAAGGTCCTTCACCTCCTTACCAAAGACCATGCCTCACCAACACTGCGGTATTTATTCCGCTTTTCATGGCATGCGTGCGGTAAGACTTTAAAAAGTTGTCCCTTTGGTCTTGGTTCGGAACCCCCGTGATATCAACCTCACAGGTGAAGAATGTTTACTCTTCCACTTTTATCACTGTAGTCCATGAATCGTCGGATCTCTATGCTCAATGACGGATCCCGTGAGATGTTTCTGTACAACGGGAATTGATCTATCACGATAATGCGGCTGTCTCACTTTGTGATTTCGTTCGCATTTTCAAAATAGTTCACTTAAGGGTTTAATCCCAAGTGAGGCCAGCAAAAACTCTGAAACAGCCCGCAATGGAGGGAAAAAGGTTAATATTCTGTGAAACAAGGGTCTCGCTAAACGTAAAACTGATGAGGTAAGACATTTTGTTTATCGGACACTTCTCCGTTGCGTATGTGCTCATTCGCCTCTTTCCCTCCGTACCGCCGCTCGTACTCCTGATAGGCGTCGGGTTCCCTGACATCCTGTGGCCTATCCTCATTCTTGTCGGGGTCGAACACGTCGTAATAAATCCAAATTCCCCGCTGCAAAAGTTCATAAATTTCACGAGTTACCCCTTTTCACATTCATTGGTGCGCATGTCGATAATCGCGTGCATACCGGGCGTGGTACTGGCACTGACGATCACACCGTTGGCGGGAATATTGTTCGTTGTGGCCTCAGTGTCACACTGGTTCTTAGACGCCATCCCACATCTCCCTAACGACCTCCCCATAACAGGTCTGAGGCGGGATAAAAAGATTGGATTGGGGTTGTGGAAGTATCCCAGAACAGCGTTTGCATTCGAGTACATCTTCTATGCCGTGATAACGATCCTCGCAATGCCGGCTAAATTCGTCGTACCCCTTCTCGTCGTCGGCGCCATTTTTCACTTGTTAAATGCAAACTCATTTTTAGGATTCACGAAGAAAAATCCGTTTAAAACTGACAGGGCGTACGCCGCTGTCACTCTAATCGGGTTTATTGGGATGAGCTTGGTAGTTAACTATGTGCTTACGTTTTGACAACTATCTCTGATCATTTTCTCTACGCCCGTTATCCGATCATTATCCGCTCTCCCCACTACGATGACTCAACGATTTTTGCTGTAGTTGAATTATGACATTATCGTACTCTGTCAGGAATTTAGCCTTCCTCTTAGAATGTATCGCTCCATAAAACTCGAGCGGCTTTAGCATAGTCGAAATACGGCATTTTTCCCTAATTCGTCGAACTCATCAATCAGCTTATCGTGAGACGACATTTACCCCATCACCTTAGAAATTTTTGCCACTGATTTGTTCCTCATCACACTGCCAACGTAATGAGCAACGGAACGAGCAACAAACATCCAATAAAGATACAAAAATAGCCGGAATTTATTCGTTCCGCTACTTTCAGAAGGGTGCTAATGGTGAGTAACGAAAAAATGAACGCAAAGACAATCGCGATAAGGGAGTAATAGTTAAAGTAGGCCCCGTGTTTTATTAAACTCAGCCCTATTTCGGCCCCGAGCACAGCCGGAATGTACATCAAAAAGCTCAAATTTAGTGCATCTTTTCCGGCGTAACGACGCAAGAGCAGCCCTGATATAGTGAATCCCGACCGGCTGAATCCAGGAAGCGTTGCCAGCCCTTGCAGGAGTCCCACAATAGTAGCATCCGTAAAGGAGAGCGAGGTATTTCTCCTGCTAGCTCTTTGTCGTGCGTACAGTTGGAGCAGACCCGTCACAATGAGCAGCGCTCCAATAAATGCAGTGGCATAACTCCCGGTAAATTGTAGTTTTGTTAAACCAAAGAGCATCAAGGGGGCGCCGACAAGTGCGGTAAAAAATGTCGTGACAATTAAGAATGTCGTAAGCTTGTTATACCCTTTCGGGTTGCGCACATTGCGCACATAAGTCGGCAAGTTCTGTAATATTTTTGTGACCTCATATCTATAAAACAGTATTACTGCGAGCAGCGACCCGATATGCAACCAAATTGCATAGTACACCACTTCAGACAAGTCCATATTGGTGTTAAAAAAGTTAATCATTACCACTGACATCATCGCTTTGCTGCTAATCGGGAGCCATTCCGTGATTCCTTCGACGATGCCGAGTATTATTGATTGAATAACTTGGATGAGGTCCATGCTGCTCAGGCGTACACAGGACAACTCTTATAAAAACGTTTTCAATATCCGTGCGTGAGAATATATGCCCGGTTCTAGAGTGAACAGGAGCACATCGTATTACTGGTTGTGAACCGACTTGTGACGAGGGACTTCGAAGCGGGCCACTATCATGATTAGAATGATCAGCGCGTATGCCAGGTTACTTAACAGAGGCGCGATAAAAGCCAGTCCTATTGCAACTGCTGATGCGATAGGTAAGCTTGCATTGTGGTAAGGTATGACTCTGAGAGTCTTCGTAGTTATGCCCTTTTTGAGAAGATGTGGATGTCTTTTCACATACCACCAGTTTTCATACAGCATGATCCCTGA
Organism: uncultured Methanomicrobia archaeon; assembly: GCA_964472955.1. Taxonomy (GTDB): domain Archaea; phylum Halobacteriota; class Bog-38; order Methanoflorentales; family Methanoflorentaceae; genus DASPRZ01. Next base: position 2,972 of record CAYYMO010000028.1, read on the forward strand.
GGCGAGCATAACGCAGTGGAAGAACAACACCCCTGCGGTGACGTCTGGGTATTCAGTCCATACCGTTGTTGCAAAGGGAACGAGTACGATAAACGCCAAGAATAACACGTTGATAAAAAAAAGTGGCCAGTCAGCAAGGGCAATATTCTGAAACTGTCGCCAATTGTTGTTGAGCAAGGCGGCTAACAGGAAAAAGGCCAGAAAATATCCGAGGAATTTGGGCCATAAGCTCACATAAAAGACTAAAAGAGCGCCACTCGAATGTTGCAAGAGGGGGGATACAAAACCTAACCCCAAGAGCGTTATCGCTATAGCAAAGACGCCGTCAATAAAAGTTTCCAGACGACGTTTATCCCGTGCCTCAAGCTCAATACGTGCTTTAGTCTCGTCCGTTGGCTCAACCATTTCTTTGTGCATACGCGTGTGTCGTTGAAAAAGGTAAAAGAGCTTATTTGCATTATATTTTTGGATTTTTTGAGGTGTACGGCAAGAACAAGGACTCGTACGAGATGATGCGGATGTTCACTCACTCTTCCTTGGAATTAGCGCGTTGCTCAACGGCTTATGATGAGTCATATTCTCGGAATGGAGGAAAAAACAGATTAAACCGACATGGATGGAAACCATTAATATCATATACTCGGCACCGGTCCAAGCTCGTTCTTTGAGTGCATAGCCTCAGCCCATAGCATGAACGCAGTTCTTAACGTAATCAGTCTATCTGCACAATCTTACCATAATGCAAGGGATACCAGAAGAGATCTGACTTAGCGGACACGAATGTACAGTCGAACTTATGGAAAAGACGATATGTGAAGCTTGACACCGTTGACCATTTATCTACTAAATGAGATGTGTCATTCTCCGCTGTGTTCAAGATACTTTTTAAGTCCACAATTTACGGTAACCACTGATGGTGGCGATATCTCGCCGAGGGAGTAGTTTTATACAACCTGCCGCCCTATAACTCGTTACGATCAAAATGGAAGTGAGACATAAATGAAACGAGTGATACTAGCAGTTTCTATGTGTCTGTTATTGGTAGGCACTATCGGCACCGCCGCCGCTGCAGGCGCAGTGGGAACTCCCACCGCGGGGAAGTCATGCAACTGTTGCTGTTACTGTTGCTATAAAGTCCTCGGCCCAGATGGCAAGACATGCGGTAAGATTATGATCAACATGGCCACTGGTAAATTCATCTGCAACTGCTATGGCCTTACGCCTGGCAAAGACTGGAAGCTGGTCTATCACGTGACCGGTCTCACGGGAAGTGCGTTTATCACCTCTAGCACTGCAAATCCTAACGGGGCTGTGCACCTCATGGGCACCCTCGATCAAAGTAAGATGGACTTGCTCAAGCGCCCTGGAGAATTTTCGGTCGTATTATACGTGCCATAAAGGGCTTTCACTCGTGGGTACGTCGTGCTGTTGCTGCGGTGGTGGGAGAGTACGGCACTCATCTGTCTTCCTGCCAACGTCAATTTTTTGCTTTAAAATTTTTGCCCGATGCTTCTGGCACGGTTTGTCACCCACTTGGCCGAAATAAAATAAAGTGAATCTCGGAAGAGAGCTGCTGCTACTTGATTGTAACAACCTCAACAACACGAGGTTGTGACCAGCCAAAAATGTCCTCAATACCGCATGTAGCTACGTAAATACATACCATACACATACTCAGGAAGGGGATGCAATAGTGCGCCTATTCAACCTCACTGGTCTCGTGTGCAAGAATATATGCTCGGTTTGAACTATTCCCCTTGATATGGTGTTATTCTGTCGGTGAAACACGTTCGGCTACGATCGTAAATGTGATATTATCTTCTCCCGATGGTAAATCGCATACGCGAGCATCCCTATAGCCACGAGCACCACACCAACATCGAGATATCTAAATGTTCCTTCAACAGCACTCCAGTTCCGCCCCAAAATAAAGCCGACATATGCGAGGGCAAAACACCACACAAGCGATCCAAGAAAAGAATAGACGGAGAACTTCTTTATGTCCATTTTAGCAATTCCTGCGGGGTATGATATGAATGCGCGTACAAAGGGCAGCATTCTGCTGGCAAATACCGCAAGTTCCCCATGTCGTTCAAACCATTCGTGCGCTCTGTCTATGTCTTTCTTCCGCATAAGAAGATACTTTCCATAGCGCTCAAGCAGCGGTCTGCCCCCATACAACCCCACTGCGTAGGCAATGAGTGATCCTGCGAGACAGCCGAGTGTACCGGCTAATGTAGCTCCCACTAGGGTTAATTGCCCTGTCCACGCAACGTAGCCGGCAAAAGGCATAATTACTTCGCTGGGGAGGGGGATACCCACGCTTTCGAGCGTCATCCCGATAAATACCCCGTAGTAGCCAAGGTGCTGGATGATGTAAATTGTGAAGCTGGATATTGTTTCTACTACACCGCTCATCACATCCACATTGAGCACGTAGTATAAAAATTCATTTAAACTTCATGCGTATGAAAGGCCCCTATGGCTCCTTATGGAGCTTCACAGCAGTTCGTAGCAGATACTTGTTTATTATAGCAAACTATGATTTATTCTTCAGATGGTGTTGAACTTGAGCCCACACTATATCATTTAACTCATCGAGCTCTTTCGATCCATCCAAAATTGTTATCTTATGATCCCCCGTGGCAAGATCAAAATACAACCTCCTGAGTTTTTCATGTTGCTCGATAGATTGTATGTCTTGCTTTCTTTGAATTGCTATCTCAGCCGGGACGTCGACAAGAAAAGCAACGCGCGGTTGAGGCGCCACATTCCTGAACAATTTTATTAATTTTCTAGCTTTGGTTTCAGAGTAGTGCAATTCCATGACAAAAAACGCAACTATATCATAGACGTATCTATCACACACAATGTTTTTCCCCAGTACTAACAAGGACCAGACGTGCAACAGATAATCCGCGAGAACAAGAAACTGATACACTACTTGTGCTCGACCGATTGCCGAGACGGTCACGTTGTTATCTTCTGTGGGCTTAACGAGTTTACGCACCACAAATCCTACTATTTTTCCAAAAAATGAGTTTTCGGCAGAAAACCACCACAAATACTCAGTGTTGATGTTCTCGTGAGCTAATCTCTCAACGAGCGCCTCACTCAATGTCGTTTTCCCAGAGCCGTCAACACCAGAAAAAGTGATCAGTACTCGCGTAATTTTAGCCATTTAAATAGTACAATATTTGCAGTACCCGTGCGCGCACGGCACTCTCATTGTGTCTCTTCTGACGAGTGTACACATTATCGCGCTATGCCTTAATCTGTGGTAATGTTCTCGGTTGATTACACGTTCTTACAATTGCAGCGAGCTTTTCTGCAACAAAGCACGCAAAATATGTAAAGAAGACGCATAAAAGATTTTCTTTTTGTATCTCTAAACTTGCGCAGCATTTTGTGTCGCTAAACATGATGTTGAAATGGTGTGGCATCCCGAGTTCCCCTACGGTACCATAGAACAAGCCTACTGCAAATAAGAGGACGCTCATTGGTTTAGTGGTCTCCCCCTAACGACGCTCTGAAATCTTACTGTGTGCGACTTAAAAAGTTGATTTAGTCCAAATTCAGCAAGTCGCTTTTTTTGCGTCAGCACCGCCAGTCCGCGTTCAAGTTGTATATCAATTATGGTATCGTTTATTCTGGTGCGCGCGCTAGGGGCAGCTAAATGTCAAATCAATAAACTCTTTGATCTGGGCCCTACTATCCCTAAAATTCGTAAGCATCTCCTCTTCTGTGCTGGTTGTTTGAACAGGATCGTCAAAGGCGTGGTGGAGATAGGTCGTTCCTCCTACAAAAATCGGGCACGCCTCTTGCGCGTCTGCGCAAAGGGTGACGATATAATCAAACTGTTGTCCGTCAAATTTATCCAAGCTCTTTGAACGGTAGGTCGAGATGTCAATCCCTGCTTCTTGCATCACTTTGACAGCACACGGATGCAATCGGGTGGGTTCAGTGCCCGCACTATATGCTTCGTAGCAGTTGCTATATAACGTCCGAAGAAACCCCTCTGCCATTTGTGACCGGGCGGCATTATGGGTGCAGATGAATAGCACTCGTTTCTTTGTATCTGTATGTTCCATGATGTTTACTTCTGCCTGATAGGTACATACACTTCACGGACATCCTAGATTAAGTATCGCAGAACACCTCGCAGTGCAGGAATAGCCCTGAATGAGGTGGAGGATACATTGAATCTTACGGTATATGCTTGTTGATTACTTAATAAAATACTTATTACGTTTGTTTCGTTTCTTCGTCGTCGTAACAACGTCGTTATCCATCCAGTTGTCCTCATCTGGGAAGTCGTCCTCATCTTGGAAGTCGCATTCATTCAAGTAACTGAAACGGTCTTGATTCTTTTTCATGTTATGTTCACCCCTTCTGACTCTCGCATTAAGGAGCCTTGGGTTAATCAATTAGGCGCCGTTTCGGCCTGTGGATGCAGAGATAGTCCATTGTACACTTACCGTCTTCTTCTGCATCCACGTCTAAGCCGGTATAACACTCTTCAGGGTAACGCTCTTTGCCGCTATCTTGTCTGTTAGACATCGTTTTTGTATCACCATGCCACGGTCAAGTGAGCAACATCTTAGAGGATGAAATCCCATTTATACGACTCGTTAGGCAGTACAATCCATTTATCGTACTTCGTTTCATCGTCAGTATCTCGATCACTCTTACCTCGTTTTCGGTGGACTTTGAAACGGCCCGTTGGACTTTGAAACGGCCCGTTGTATCTCTTCTCATTCTTCACTTACCTCAATACATTCTAAAAGAGGTAAGGATATTTTACCCTTTAGCACTTAAAATACCTAGAAATATGGAGAATATATGCACATCTACACAACCCTCATATCTGATCTCTTTCTTAGAAGTCAGGTTTGTACGGCGTCTATCTACAGGTGGTTTAAGGCCAAGAGGGTGTAAGAAATAGCTTCTATGTATGTACCTTTTTTGATACTGCTGATTGTGTGACTCTTTTCCTGTCGTTAAATAGCTGTACTGACACATTCGCCATTCATTGAGTCTTGTCCTGCAGTCGGGTCCTTGGTACTAAGTGAAGAAAAGAGGTCTAATGCATAGCCGAGTGGTACAAAGCACTTATCTTAGAGACATTGACCACCATGCATTTGAGACGTTACCTACACGTAAGAAAGGCTTAGGTTTTACAACAAAAAAAGTGACACTATAGATACTATATGCCAAAGCTTTATCAGGAGAGTCATGCGCAATGAGAACGTCAGGCTCGATGTAGTCATTAAATACTGAATGGAGTCGAACAGGGAGCTGAAACATAATGCGTGAAAATGGCTATGAATTCAAAGGTTAAGTCGATGAATATGACGGAAAAATGGTCATGGAAAAAGAGTTCGAGACGATTCTGTAATAGAAGCCCGAAGACAGTGAAAAGAAAATGCTTGAGTGCACTGCATACGCTACTTTTGAGCATGTTACCGGTCAATTTTTGTCAGGTGCCATTGAACGAGAGAGGCCTCTGTCTGTCTCATCTGCCATGTGCAGCAATATTTATCGCTCGACCCGTCTATAGTACATCTAATTATGGATGACTCTTCGGGAACGAGAACGAGAACACGAGAACTGTCAACTACCACTCACCTTAGCATGACTATCGACGCGTGCGGCAAAGAGATTGAGACTCTTTTGAAAACAGATTTCCACTTCGACACGGTACAGGTGGTTCCCTTCTCAGCCGGAGCGCACTGGATTTCCATACCGCTTAAGATGGCAGGGCGAGTACGTGGTGCGGACCGCGTGCTTCTTGCTAAGGTAGTGACTGACGAAGGGGTGCGTACTCACAGAGAGATAGTAACAAGAAAGAACGCCCGCTTTATGCGGCACGCTATCCTTGACCTCTCTTATGAGGAGAGTGAAACTGCGTATGACATCTTACAGCGAGAAGAGGACTTTCTAGAAGAATCGAGAGAGGCGAACATCTTTGTTCCGGCACCGCGAGGGGTGTACCAGTTGACCGCCGGTGCGGTATTGATGATGGAGTTTGTTGATGGGGTGTCGCTTCAGAGAGTTACTCTGAAAGAGCGTGACATCGGCAAGGTGTTTGAGATAGTCAAGCAGTTGCGGGTGCATGGTCTCGTTCACGGGGATATACGGCGTGATAATTTTTTGGTGACCGCTGGGCGTGAAGTGTGCCTGGTCGATTATCTGTACCTCGCCGGTGCTGTGGAACGTGCAATGAGCTATGATCTGATGAGCACTGTGTGCCACCTGAGCCTCAGCGCTGAGGCGTCTGTGGTGGTCAATGCCGCGTGCACGTTTTTTTCGGCTGCAGAGTTACAGGATGCGCTGCCGTTTCTTAATTTTATAACCCGGCGCCTTCCTCACCAGAAGAGAGACCAGATATTGGAGATGGTTTCGGCGCTGCCGTGAGTCGCGGAGTGTTGAAAAAAAAAGTGAAGTGAAGGATTAATTACCTGTTCAGATCTCTCAGGAGGGCGCAAGCGTAGGAGATGCTGTTCTTCTTGCAAAGAGTTTGTATGTTACGGTGTAGCATTCGGTCAGCCACGGTCGCGTATACGGAATAACCCGCACAATTTCTATCCGTGTCCCCATCTTCTCCCGCCACATCCTGTAGTCTTTCATCGATTTGAAGTCCTCCACGCTATGTCTAATGATTCTCATGATTGCGGCGACCACTATTACGTCTTTTCATCGAGCACTAATTGACAACAAGTCAGCTCGATGTACGGCCGGGACATCACCATAGAAAGTACCTTGAAATTAAACGCTCAAGTGAAAAATATTCGTCAGTCTACATCTCTCGCTTAGATCCATGAATCGTCGCATGTCTATGGTCCATGCGGGGTCTCGTGGAATGTTTTTGAACAATGGGAATTGATCGATCACTTTAATGCGTTTATCCCATTTCGTAATTTTGTTCGCATCTCTTAAAGTCCACTTGAAGGGTGCAATAAGCCCAGTGCTGCGTATTTTTCTTGACGGAGCATCAAATACAATTTCACTGCCCGGAAGATTATCTGCTAACAATGAGAAAAACTGTTTTACTTGCGCCTCCTCAAAGTAAAGTAATACCCCACCGACTACCATGAATACTCCGTCTTCAGTATGTTTAACGTCCTTGCACCAACTCGGATCGAGGAAGGATTTTGCGATGCACGTTGCCCTGTCAGTTTCGGGAATTAGCTGTTTTCGAATTTCAATGACATCGGGAAGGTCAAGGTCGTACCAGTGGATCAATCCGTTATCGATGCGGTAAAATGTTGTGTCAAGCCCGGCACCGATATTCACAACGGATGCACGGGGGTGTTCTGCAATGTACGCTTTTATTTTATCGTCGAAATGCTTTGCTCTTGCCACAAAGAGTAGGGTGACTGCAGGGGGAATATTCGTATCAATCTTTGAAAAATCATAATCAATTTTTTCAACGATTTCAATAGCTTTTGTGTCATTAAGTACTGAATTACGCTCTCTGCTTAATTTCGCCCGATTCCATAACGGACCCAATAAAGTTTCCGATACGCCGCTTAAACTAATCTTTACTTTATCCTGTTGCACGCTTACTGCTCCTGATGTTATGATATGAGTGTGATGTGAGTGTGAAGGGATGTAACAGCCTAAACTATGCTATACACACACTTATAGCTTGAGCCAAATAACTGGGCGGCACGTGAACCACCTGATTCAAACGTCATCCATACATTTGTGATTCCCTATACCCCTATACCAAAGCATTACTGTACGAGGGAGGAGGTACTTTCTCACAAGTTAGGGCTCTCCGAACTTGTCGCGGTACGTGAAAGGTAGTGGAGAGTCTGCGGTGCTGAGTTCTACAATACTGATGTTATCACCATAGAAAAATCTTGCCAGCGTGCTATGTTTGTCGTGATTGCAGAAAATAATACCTATATAGTAAGCGATTATATGTAAACCACATGAAATCCACGGATGTCATAAAGCTGATTGTATCCGTTGGTGTGCCTTTGCTGGCGGGCGGAGTGGGGGGGTTGGTAACTACGCCTGCTATTTCGACGTGGTATGTCACGTTGAACAAGCCCTGGTTCACCCCTCCGGGCTGGCTATTTGGACCCGTCTGGACACTGTTATATATTTTAATGGGCCTAGCGCTGTTCTTAGTGTGGAGATCTCCTAGAAGCAGAATACGGGACATCGGCATCGCCCTCTTCGCGGTACAGCTTGCTGTCAACGTATTCTGGAGCTTCGCCTTCTTCGGTCTGGAGAATACATTGTACGGCGTGCTCACGATTATCCCACTATGGGTACTGATCGCGGCCACTATCTTCCAGTTTTATAAGGTGAGCAAGGGGGCCGCGTTCCTGATGGTACCCTACATCTTGTGGGTGAGCATTGCGACCGCCCTTAATACAGCGGTCTATCTATTGAACCGATAACCAGTCGGCGCTGTGCGCCACTTTTTTTACCTTATAAGTGGGCCGTAGCTCAGATGTTGCTTTTGTTGACATAAAATTTGCAATTACGATCCATTAAACGAAGATTTAAGTTCATTCCTTATGTGATAGTGATGATTGATTTCGCCTTAAATTACGCTTATTTAATTATATAAATTAATAAATATGATATTTAAAAAATAAAAAACATCGTGCTAACTGGAATGGAAGCAGTAAAAACAGAAACAGTTACGGGGGTCTCAAGCCCAACGCCTCTCAGGCGCGTGCAGAGCATGATCTGCTAGAGCAATGATGAATCACGATTGTGAGAAGTTGTGATCTAGAGCAAAGCGGTAGAGGCCTTCGGGCGACAGACATCCGATAGTACGAAATATAGATGTATTAGGTTCGCTGGCGACGTTTCGTACACGCATCATGAGTGTTTGGTACCAGTGGGAGATGGAGATGAAATCTCCCACAGGGCTAAACGGTACCATCCATACATTACAGAGCATTGACGTTCTAGCCGAAAGCAACGTACTAGACGTCTGAGGCATTACCTACACAGGTGAAAAAGCTTTGCAACGAAAAAACATTAGGGATAATGACTCTATATACCAAATCCTTATTGACTCGGTAACCTTTATTGCGGTACAACTTGAAACTCCAACTTTTTTCTTTTTTATACCACTGCTCCTTTGTTGACATTTATGCCCATGGCCATTGGATACAGCTAACTGAGTGTGTTTTCCTCTTGATTTCAAGATGAGCGACTTACTGAAATGATGCGATCTATTAATGTATCTATTAATGTACCTTTAAATATATGGAGCAATCGCGAGCGGGTACGACTTCGTCTCCTCAAAAGACGATGCGATTGAAATAAATGAATGCTCACGGCAGATTTTGCCATGATACCACAGCACAAAACCGATCATCGTGCCGATGATTCTATTTGTTAAAGAGTACATCCTAGCCAGACACCTAAAGATTAGCGAAGGTACACTTGCGCACGTATCACATATATAATGTCATAGATATCGTTCCTCACCCATTCAGGTACGCCGCCATCGTGAACTCGCTCTTGGAGGTACTTAAAAACCTCCCAGCTATCTGAACACTTCCGTTTTAATTTTTCATAGGCATTGGCCGAGGTTATGTAGTTGCGATCTGCAAGGTCGAAAATGAGGGAATCTACTTCGACAAGGTCTTCAAGCGCCATGAGTTACAGCACCTCACGTAATATGTCAAGAGAGGAGACAGAATAATACTTAGCCAAAAGCAGGGTGAGAGTAATTACCTGATGATAGTAGGAAATAAGCTCCCAGCTACATTAGAATACGGAATATTGAATTTGCAGCTTACAACTTTTTGTAATAATCTGGCTGATGCTCCTCTTGTCTACGTTACGTATTGATGTAACCGTTAAAATGTATGTGCTCCGTGTTCTTTAGAGACGCACTTGTGCTGGCCGGCGTGCCCTCGTTCTAAGATGCACTGTTCCTCACCGTGTTCTGGGCACTCCTCCTCACATTTTTCGCCACGTGTCCCTTCCTCTTGACTCGTTCTCCTCACCTCCGGTTTGGTCATTCAAGCCGCCCCTTTGGATGTTGTGCTAACACATCGCAATGGGCATGTCACAATGGACACGATAGACATAAAAGAATTTGCTGGAAAAACTGCGGTAGAATCTTATAAATATGCTACAAATGAAGCAGAGTTTTTCAGCATCATTACACGCCTGTTCCTGAAACTTCCCTATACTACTCATAGCTCAATGGCCCTATAATCAACATGTTGAGACACACCAGCATTTATGACGAATACCCCCGCACCGTTGAACATTATCATGCCTGATGCTGAATCCACCCAAATCATTAACATCGCAAACGTGGAAAAGAAAATGAAAAAGTGAAGTTGTGATTATAATGACTAATAACGATACAAATAAATTGTTTAACAAGAGCGAGACACTCCCGTTTGTCTTCCTTAATGATTTGGTAAATCAAAAAGTCGTAGTTAAAACAAACGCGGGAGACTACACGGGCACGCTTAAAGGGTGGGATGAGGATTTGAACATAGTATTAGCTGATTTTGCTGAGATCAAGGAGATGGAGCTGATACGGACGCATAAAGTTACTCTCATTCGCGGAGGAGATATAAGCCACATCATACCTGTGTAACAGTCATTGTACACTCAGACGTTACGCTCTCAGTTAGACCTTAACAAACACTTTCACGCTATCACACGGATAACGCACCACTGGTCTTCGCACTGAGCTCATACCTTGCACGAGCCACGCAAATCTCCCTAATCGTACAGCGTACTTTCATTTCATCGGCACATGCTTGGATCCTGACGGCATGGCCGCGATGATTCAATTGATGCGGCGCAAGTGGAATGTCAGGAAGTGTGAAAAATTCAAACAACACAACCTCCAAAGTAAGCATGCAACAAACATCATTTACCTTGTCAGCGGCTAACGGATGAGGGGGGCCTTTCCCTCTAAGTGTCGTTGCACTTTCAGCTTGTCATTATCGAGCAGATCCTCCACGACGCTACTAATCACGCTTCATGACAGCGTACGCATTACCTTCCACTGCCAATGGATAAGCTGTAGGTAACGCAATCGCTGCTATCGCTACAGAGAGGCAATTCACAAGATTTATGTCCAGAACTCATATCACACATATCAAACATTAAGGCAACCCTCCATGACCGATGAAAAAACCTGTAGATTTTGTGGAGCATCCCTCTCCCAAGACGCAAAATATTGTGAAGAGTGCTGGAAGTCGTTAACGAGTACATCGCAGCTACCATCACAGCACTCTGAACGATCGTCAACGGCACCACAGACGAGGACCTTTAGGCGGCTATTTCAAATTACATTAACTGGGAAAAAAATGTTAGCAGGCGGGACTTTGCTCATCCTCTTCCTTCTTATTATCGGGACGATGGCAAGCTTATACTCGCACCCAAACAGTGCAAGTCATATCGATGGACAGGCGATGGCGCCGCCACTCAAACTGTCTCCCCAGACAGAGGAGGCTGGGTCGGCTAATATTGCGATTACTCCATCGCTAGCTCCTCCACCAACGCCAACTCAAAAACCCGATACAGTTGCACCATCTCCCGTTTCGACGTGCGAGTGCCCGCAGCCATGCGTCAACGTACTTTATGCTCCTGAAATTCCAGTGTCAACCCCACAAGTTACGACAACACCAGCACCGGAACCGATAGTATCTTCATACCCAGTGCCGACGCCTCCGTGGCCCTCCACGTTTACACCACTTCCAGATCAAGTGCTTATGTTGCCACTACAATGACTGCCCCACGAGAACCGCAAGGCGACTGAGGTGCGGTGCTTCTATGTAGCCAGTATAAAGACACCCCACATCTCTTGCCTAAATCTATGGAAGATACCACGACCTTCCAGTCTTTAACGTCAAACGCTGCCAGGTGCTCACCATTGCCAAGAAGTACGGGAAGCTGCACCCCCGATATTACCCCCCAACATATTCTGGAACATTTTTTTGTCATCCACATTGTCCACAATAACTCGAGACCTGAGACGAGTGAAGCTGATGTTGGGACATTCGACATCGTTGATAACCTTCGTCTTGCACCACCGAAGTTTTTGCTTCGGGCCGATGCTCGAGGTCGGAGTGTTTTCAGCAGGGCGTAGGATTGTGCCTTCAAGATCGGAACGTTTGGGGCGTATAGTCATGCTTGGGCTCAATAATGCATCTGCCGAACTTACCTAATAGAACCCTTATTGTGATTGCAGTGGGGCGTAAATAATAATATATTAATCGGAACGTGGTATTATATCAAATGGGCTTTGCGGTTCAACTTAGACCATGTGCGCGTATGGTATGATAAAAGATAGGATAAATATTGATTTAGATGCCGTTGAGAAGACTTTATTGATTCCTTTATGGAGTCGGGCGAAATTAAGCAGGGAACACGCTCCATTGCTGAACGATGCTAAAGCTATTGAAATCGTTGAAA
>CAYYMO010000029.1:0-6258 GCA_964472955.1 uncultured Methanomicrobia archaeon
AAAGGTATTATTAGGTTAACAACCCGAAAAGTAGCTGAAATTATACAATAAATCCAGTTAACGTATACATACATCAAAAAATGATATGCGAGATTGACGAACTGAAAATCTACTATGAAACATATGGCGATGGAATGCCTGTACTTATGATCCACGGTCGCGGCGTTGATCATAACATAATGACCGGCTGCATGGAACCCATTTTCAAAGGACGTCCAGGCTGGAAACGCATTTACCTTGATCTACCAGGCATGGGCCGTACACGGGCTGGTGATCGATTAAAAAATTCAGATGACATGCTTCGGACGATAATCCGGTTCTGCGAAGAGATTATACCAGATCGCAATTTTTCAGTGGCAGGTGAATCCTATGGTGGCTACCTTGCCCGTGGACTTGTCCACGATATACCTGAGCACCTGGATGGAGTCCTCCTCATCTGTCCTGCTATCATCGCCGACTGGGTGGAGCGTGATTTGCCGCCTCATCGGGTGTTCATTAGAGACGCTCAACTTTTGGCGAGCATTGAACCTAGCGAAAGAAAAATGTTTGAACACTTTATCGCAGTACAAGATAAAAGACGATGGGAGAGGTTCCAGCTGGACATACTTCCAGGGATCAAAACAAAAGATACTGTCTTTATTGAGCGGCTTAAAAAAGAGGGATACAGATTTTCTTTTGACGTAGATAAACTTGAACGTCCATTTGACAAGCCATCATTAATGCTTGCAGGACGCCAAGATACTTCCGTCGGATATGCTGATTTATTGAAGATCATTGAGAATTATTCCCGCGGTACGTTCGCAATCCTGGATAGAGCCGGACATGGCCTCCAACTCGAACAGGAAGTGGTATTCAATTGCATGGTCAATGAATGGCTCGACCGGGTAATAGAATATCAAAAAATGGGAGATCATCTTGCAAATCCAAATAGATTGCTGTAGATACTGTGGCGAGTTGCTGTGCTATCTGTAGTGCCGTCCGCACAAAGCAATAACTATTACACGTAAACTGGTGGGAAGAGTTTTTTATTCAACTATGAATAAAGATCGTCATTAACTGGGAAAAATTAACAGAACGATCGATAACAAATGCCAATCTGAAAAAAAATAAAGCAAAAAAGTCTGTATTACCCACGCTTTTTATAAAAGCCGGCCTTGGGAAACCCTCATTTTCCCCAGTTTCATGCAAAAAGCAAATATTACACAAATGAATAGAATTGAGAGCGTTATTAAAAACTAGCTTCGCAAAAATAAATCATCGTGATACGAACTACATTCTTCTTAGGTGCTGCTTAATATATTCTTCTAAAATATTCTTCTAAATACAGTATAGAGAAAAACATTTTAAACTACTTGAAGAACTAGGAGAGAGCAGAGGTGATGGTGACGTTCCCATGGATAGTCTTCCCCATACCATTTCCAATTCTAGTCTAGACGGCCTCGCATTAATCGGTAGTTTAAGTTATGATGAGTGAAGCAAAGGAAATTAATGACATTATAACTTTCAATCGTACCGTTGCACTAACAGAACTAAAAGACAAACATTAAGTACAAAACAAACTAACCTGAAAAAAAGGTTTCAACATCACAAATATCCATTATTGAACGTCACAAGGGTCGCATTTATATTGTATTGCGGGCAGAATAAAAACCAATTTAAAAAGGAGGTGAAAAACGATGTTGGCATTAGTACCGATTATAGGGCCAATATTAGCAGCTGTACTATTCCTGTTTAGTGGAATAGCACTTGCATTCCCAATAGCAGTAAAACCCTTGCTATCTACGATCACGTTAGCCCTAATATTTTAACGGATGTTCACACGAAAAAGCACAAGGACACGAATATTAGCTGAACAATAGCGTCTGCAAACACAGCGATGGCAAGAAGCAGCCGAGACACATCGTTTATGGCATAGATGATAGTTATAACATAGATGGTAAACGATGCTGCGCGCTGAGACGAAATAAGACTTCGACTTTCTGACGCAATCACGAACTAATGAGCGGCGTGGCAACTTTTTTCTTTTGTTTTCAGTTCTCTTTTTGTTCTTTTTCTATCACAAAAAGGTTTTTTTATAAGTTTGTTTGAAATGATATCCTAACGTGGCCCGATTATATCGATTGTATAAAAACGAATGTAGCTTATTTAAACTACAAATCGCGCTCACTTGGGCAGTAAGACGGAATCGATAATGTGAAGCACTCCGTTAGTACACTCGAGGTTAGCTTCTTTTATCGCCGCATCGTTTACTTTTACGCCGTGTTGCAACCAGTGTTGCTCATGAATCTCGAGGATACCACCTTGGACGGTTTTCACCTTTTTCGTCGCCTTTAAATCAGCTGCCATGTACTTACCGTTAATTACGTGGTAAGTAAGAATTTCAGCTAATTTCTCCTTGTCTTTGAATAAGCTGTCTGCAGTGCCAGTCGGGAGTTTATTAAATGCCTCGTTATCTGGTGCAAAGACCGTAAGCGGACTTTGTCCCTTCAGCGTTTTAGCAAGGTGAGCAGTTTCCACCGTTTTAACAAGCGTGGACAATTCATCAATTTGTGTGATCAATGTTGCAATATCTACATTAAACTTCACTTTAACCACCTAAATGTTGAAAGCAAGAAACGGCTTAACTGTTATAATTACTAATAGTTTAAGTTATCTCCCCAAAAAATTTGTTTTTTTGTTTATTGCCACGCTTTCCCCCATCGCGAACTAAGTTGCGATTCTACAATTAACAAGCTCAGAACTTAATCTTTGACGAGGTGACAATTTACGATAACAATCTTGAATGGCATAAAGAATATATTGCCCAACTCTGTCTGTTGGATCGTGGCCTATACAGTTATGCTATCGCAAATTAAAACAAAAAAATCCTTACGCGACATAAAAGTAAATGTAATCCACCCAAGTTTAACTACGCTTGCTCGTGAGAAATACCCATATAAAAAGCAGAGCAATTAACGCATCCAGCTTCAGCAGTACGGCTGCATACCATATGTAAAATAATTTAGTGAGAAGCCACGGATTTCGTGCGTCATAAAATCGGACTCCAAGATCGTAGGCGATTATGAGAGTTGCCGAGAATATAACGAGTAGCACAAGCAAAATGGATATGGAATCCGATGGCCAGCCCTGAAAATATGAGTAGATGCTGAACAGAAAGAGAGCGGAACCAAGCAGAAAGGTGCCATTTTTGACTGCATATGCTCTTTTCAATCCAAGCGTAACGGCAAGCGTGCGATTTTTTGATTCGAGGTCATTATAGTAGTCTATTATCGTATGGTACGTTTCGCGTCCGATATAGACGAAAAATGTACCTAGCAAGAGCCCGACTGTAACGGCATCAAATACGTTGAACTCTGTTGCGAGCACGAGGGGGCCCCCGACCCAGATGACGAATGATGCTACGATTGGGCCGATTAACGACTCTTTAAATCTCAAACCGAGTCCGCTGTACGCAAGCCCAAAGAAGTAGTATACGAAAAATACAGCCCAAGCATCCCGTGAAGTGTACTGCAGCAAAAACGAGGCGATTGAAACTGCAAAAAAGACGATGAAGACAACTCGCGCCCAGCGCAAAGTGATGTCCCCCGCGACGATAGGATTCTTAGCCGATGGGTCATTTAAGTCGACGATGTTATTGTAGATGAAACCAACGGCGTTTGTTAAGACAAACGGCACCATGAGAAACAGGGCGAATGGTGATGTGACGTAGCCGATGGCAATTAAGTACGCGTAGAAGGGAAAGAACACGACGAGAAGCTCAGTGTAGGGAAAGTGCCGCATGAGCTTAAGCACGCCCCCGATGGCGGTCCGTATGGAAGCAGATCTCTTTGCTTCAACATTTTCAACGGCCAGTAACATTGTCGGCCCCCTTTTCGTATTTCAACACAAAGTATGCAAGAAGACCTATAATCACGGATGGAACCATTCCCGCGGTTCCTATCAATATTAGATCAACATGGTTATATACAAGTGCAAGCGCCCCATACCGAATAAGCGCCCAAACCAAAAATACGAATAGCGGCATAATATCCAACGCACTTACTGTTTGTCCCTTTAATAGTTGTGATGTGAGGGAAGAGTCAAATTTCCTGCGTTTAATTCCTCTGAGTTCATAAGAACGGAAAATAAACACTATCAAAAAAATCGTCAAGAACCAGCTAATGGACGTGAAAGCAGGAATGCCGAAATATTTGCCTACTACGCCTCCGGTATAGTAAAACGCCCTTTGTTGGATGGCGATCGGATCTGTCAACATGTTTACGTTCATCACTAGTATGCTGTCTATCACTGCGAGAAAGGGTATCAGGCCATATGTTAATGTACGACTGACGTCGCTTTTGTACCCCCGGAAGATTAAGTTGGTTATACAGTAGGCTAAATATATGGAGATTGCCCAAGAGAAGAGCCCTTCGAGTGGGACGCCCAATACCTTGTAAGAGGGGAGACCAAGTATCTTGTAGGGGACGTCAGCAAAAACATAGTGGCCATAAAACCACCCGTGTGAAGTGGCCCCATACTCCCCGATCAATGCAGCTATTACGCATAATCCAATGAAAAAAAGTCCATTTTTAACTCCAATTGTCTTTATAGAGTGAAACAAAACAAAACCAAATACGAGGTACTTAAAGAGGTAGCCAAACTCTTTCTGATACGGCACTATTATGCTTAGAATTACAGCTGCCTGGCTTAATAGAAGAAGGATAAATGATAAGGTAATAAGAACTGTTAGAAAGTCGATGTTTTTATTTTTAAGGTCTTTGATTGTCTTCGCTTCTTTAAAGTCGGTAATGTTACCTATTCTCATCTAGTACCCTCTGTTTTTGTGTAAGGTTGATATCCTTTGTGATGTCACGACTGATGGGGGTAGACTCTGGTGTAGATTTCCGTAATTGGTAAGAAAGTGTAGCGATAGCGATAAAAGGGAACATAACAGAGATCCCGATTACCGCGTATTCGGTATGTCCCATTACATAGGATAAAATTCCATATTTGACGATTCCAAATATTGCATAAGCTATCACAGGCGCGAAGAAGATAAAGTCAATTTTTTGAACCGTATCAAACGGTTTACGAAGAGAGTAGACTCTAAAGATAAACGTTGCAGCAAATGCCACGAAAAACCAACCGATAAAATTGGATATTGGTACCCCAAAATAAGCGCCACCATCTTGCCAAACCCATCCACCGGATCTCACGTATACCGGGTCGAGTATCATATCCAGGTTCATAGCCAAAAAGCCGTCAATCGTAGACAGGAGAAGCACGTATATGAATGAGCTGACATGCACTACTTTTTTTAATGCAAAAAGGTTTTTTGCTGGATCTATGACGTTTGTAATGCTGTAAGCAAGATAAATGACCGCAACCCACGTGAGTAAGACGCTCAACGGAACCAACCCAAAGACTTTGTCGGAGGCGGTGTAATAATATCGCTGACCATATATCCACCCATAAGTGGTGCCGAGCAGTTCTGAAAGAGCGCCGGCAGCAAATGCGATTCCAAGAAAAATGGGGGCTCT
Organism: uncultured Methanomicrobia archaeon; assembly: GCA_964472955.1. GTDB lineage: Archaea > Halobacteriota > Bog-38 > Methanoflorentales > Methanoflorentaceae > DASPRZ01. Next base: position 5,520 of record CAYYMO010000029.1, read on the forward strand.
GAATTTCAGACTTCTAAGTGCGTGAAAAACTACGAAAAGAACAAGGATATATCCGAATTGTTTGGCAAATGTTATTTGATGTTGAAGATATACAGGTACTATGCCTGCAATTTCACTAAGAGTCAATATTGTGAGGGTTACTATAACTAAGACATTTACAGCTGTTATCGCCTTCGCCATCTAAATCGCCTCACAGCACACTTTGCTCTAATTAACTGCGTTCTTCAGTGTGCATAACGTTGCACATGTATTATCGTATTAAAGTATTTCGAAGCCCGAATTAAATTTAGCGAATCTTGAAAGAAATGAGAGACACTCACAACAAATTGCACAGTTTGAAGGTTTGCCTGTTAGCGAAAGTAGGAGAATTGCACGGCAAAAAGCTTACTCTTAGCTTCGCTAAAGCTTCTTTGTATTAAAACAGTTAGGTATATAGGCGCAGGGGAAAGATCCACAGACAAGCACAACTTTGCAGTTTCTTTATGTCCGAAGTGGTCACTGTAAAAGCGCGCAGTCTATAGCCTGTTCTCACTGATAGTATCTGATGCACTAATACGAGCACAACGCGGCTGTGAGGCATAATACTTTTATGAGTGCTATTCCCAAATATTCGGTCTTTATGTGATTATTACGTCTGTTACCATAATATTCACCTGTTAATGATCCGTTAATTAAAAAAGTGAGGATATAACTAATCTTCTCCCCTCATTTTGATATTACTTGGGTTGCACTTACAACT
>CAYYMO010000030.1:0-5732 GCA_964472955.1 uncultured Methanomicrobia archaeon
GGTCTAATTGAATAAATCAAACTCGCCCCAGTATATATTGACAAGCGCGGATTTGATATGTCGTCCTTTACATAAATACCTCTTATCTTTTCATCAATCTGATCAACATCGATAATATCAGTCACGATGACTTTGAAACATTTGGAAAGTTTTATTGCGACATCGTAATGCGATCCTACGCCTATCTCTACAACTTTGCCAAAGTAGTTCTCCTTGATGAACTTCACTATATCATTAGAACCCACTAAGCCTGCCATGCCAACAGTATTTAATTAGTTTGTATTGTGTATATAAAACAAGGTAATTAGAAGCACATTTTTAGTTGAGGCAACGACTTGTTTTTGATACGTAAATTTAGACCATCTGACTTCGAAAAGGTTATTGAAATCGAAGAAGAAGTATTTAATGAGTCTAACCCCTTACTCTTTATGATGGCTTATGACTCCTCTTCAGATGGTTTTCTCGTAGCTGAGAACGATGGATGCACGATAGGATTTATCGCTGGGATTATATCTGCAACTGATGAAGTCAGAATATTATCATTAGCCGTGCGTAGCAAGCATCAAAATCGGGGCATTGCCACAGCGTTATTAAGAGAATTTATTGAAATATATCGCGCAAAAGGAATTTTGAGTATCAAACTTGAAGTAAGAGTGAGCAACTTCCGCGCGCAAAAATTGTATGTATCCCAGGGTTTTAACACAGTAAAGATAATCCCGTCGTATTACACCGACGGGGAAGACGGCTTTCAAATGGTAAAACTCTTGTTATGAAGACTATCGGGACCTTATAATTTCTGTCTTCGCTGCTAGTTCCTTCATTCGTGCCGAGATTCTTCCTGTACCGGTGATTTCATCTTCATCCATCACCGTTGCCAATTCATTCCCGAGTATAAAAATTGCGTGCTTGTGTTCTGCTTTGCTTCGATGAATGTGCATGGGACCTATATGAAGCGAGATGTATTTATCGAATTCAGTAGTGGAAAGTCCATTCTCTTCAAAATAGTTCTTCACACGAACAAGAAGCGTATGCAGTTGTATCAATTCTTCTTTGTGCATGGGCCAAACCTCTTTATTGTTGTACCTAAAAAATCACTAAGTCCCATATAAAGTGTTTTTGGCAGAATCTTACTTCCTACTGTATCACTTAAATGTTTCAGTAACTTTTAGTATTAATTGAAGATACAAATTAGGATATTACAGTCACATCAATATTTTTGATTGTAGACCCTCATGGATCCAAAATGCACACGTTAAAAACTTACACACAATTAATATCGAGTGAGGAGTTGTTGTCTGTAAAAAATTTATGGTATCCCTCCACGTCACCATTAAATAAAACTACACGTTCAACAACCGAAGTACTGTTAATGACGCAAAGCCGTTTTAATCTTCGCTATTTCTGAAAAAAAAGATGACATTATGAGATGTCTTCTGCTGTTAACACCTTGACCGAAAGAGGCCTTTTTACCACGTTACCTACTTTCACACCGATCAGGTAATCAAGCTCTTTTTCCGCAGCTATGTCGAGAATTCTCTGCGTGATTACTCCATCGAAGACTACGCTCTTCACTGATCCATTTGATTCTTTTAGAGTGTTTAGTAGATCTCTGACCTCAACTTTCTTTACTACCTTCCCCTCAGCGTCAAGCAAAAATGCGTTGAGAGTCCCATTTAGCTCATTAATATAACCCTTAAAACTTTCCTTGATAGGAGAACCCTCAGAGTTCTCAATAATATTTACGACCGGAGCGGGTTCTGGTTCTTTTCTAGTATTATTCGTCACCTTTCTCTTGCTCTTTTGTTCCACCGCTTGGTCCAAAGGTAGTTTATTTCTTAGAGACTTTACTATTTCTTTTTGCGATAAGTCCTCCACACTTTTACCCTCTGGGGCGCGCGCAACATAGTCGATATCAGCCGTTTGTAACAATTCTTTTAATATTAACTCTCCTCCGCGATCGTCGTCTAAAAAAGTGGTAACAGTCTTTTTCTTGCTAAGGCCAATAACTGATTTCGGTACATTCGTTCCCTCGACAGCGACTGCGTTTTTAATTCCATGTCTAAGAAGATTCAAGACATCCGCCCTGCCCTCGACTATCAAAATAGCATCAGAATCATGGATATTTGGACCAGCAGGAAGTTTTTCTTTACCGTAAAATACAAGCTCATCAACTCTAACCGCTTGCTTAACGGATTCGGTCAGTTCTTGGCTCTCTGGCATGCTCTCGTCGAATTTGTTGAGCAATATGTGTTTTGCCTGATCAATAATCTGCCGCCTCTTTGAAGCACGAACATCTTCAATCTTGGAAACAGAAATAGCAGCGATACACGGCCCGACTCTGTCAATCGTTTCTAAAGAAGCTGCCAGAATTGATGTTTCGATTTTATCTAACGAGGATGAAATCAATATGTACCCATCAGATTTTCCTCCTTTCGAGCCAATATTGACTTCAATTCTGCCGATCCGTCCGGTTTTTTGCAATTCTCTCAGATCTAGCTCATCCCCTAACAAACCTTCAGTTTGTCCGAAGATGGCCCCAACAACATCTGGTTTCTCCACAACCCCATCGGTGTGAATGTCAGCGTAAATAACATATTTAGTAGTATCAGAATTTTGCATATAGTATCGACTCCTCAGAAATAGCAAACTGTTAATGCGTGACAATTTAATATCAAAATTTTCAGCTATTTCTACAGATTTGCTACAACCTCAAAATTTTAAGTAAACGCTATTTTTCTTGAATTTTGAATTAATTAATGTAATGATTTTATTGTACAATTAGATTCTATTATAATTAAATCTACCGATTACAAATGAACCTCTAAATTGTATCTTAATTATCTATTCCAATTTTTAAATTTAAATGATAATGTTGCGTAAGATTGTGTTAACTTCCTCGCTATTTATGTTCTGTATCAAAATTAATTTTCTCGAACTTGTGGTTCCTGAAACAAGTTTCACGTCTCTTATAGGCTTTTGAAATATCCTTGAAAGATAACGCAGAAGTTGTTCGTTAGCCTTCCCCTGACGAGCGTATTCTGTAAGCTTGACTTGAATCGATTTGCGCCATTTATTATATCCACTAATACCAAGAGATTTCGTACCTTGAATGACTTCAATTTTTATAAATGCGCCATTTTCTGCATTAGTTACAGCATCTTCAAAACTCATAGACAGAAACATTACAGAGTGCAGGAAAATTGGTCTTTGCCCTGACGCACTAACTCCAAAGGTTCACTCTAATGAGTACTCGCTGTCCCCTTCGGTTACCCTCGTGCCAGGGCTTATTACGACCTATAATGTACCGTTATCGGGTTGTCTTACTATCATAGACGGGTGTTCACCATTAACTCAAGCAAGGACCTATAGTAACGGCTTCTACTCTTCGCTCTTGTTTGCGCTGATGATCATATACTCACTAAAGTGATAAAATCACATCAGTCCTCACAAAAGAGTCAATAAATATGTTTACGGTGTGAATATAAATAGCTACCCTTTATAATTTCTTAGACAATCGATAACTCGTCAGTTTTAAAATAGACAGTTGCAGTTTTGGCAGAGAAGCCACGTTGACTTTTTAAGGACGAAAACTCGTATAATTATCGTTTAGGTCAAACAGAACTAGAATTGAGTCGCTAGTTATATATGGTCATATCGACAAATATAATAATTAGACCATAAATGTTCGATCCTTATTATCGCCCTGTGAAAAGCCTGAGAATCTCTGTAACGCAAAAATGTAATTTAAAATGTCTGTACTGCCACAGAGAAGGCGAAGATCGCAATTTGAGCCCGTATGAGATAACAGTCAAAGAAATTGCAAAGATTGCGAAAATATGCTACGAAAACGGAGTCAAAAAAGTTAAATTCTCTGGTGGCGAGCCACTTTTGCGGGATGACCTCAATAAAATTTTAAAATCATTACCTCCTTTCGATGACGTATCAATGACGACGAATGGGCTTCTTTTAAAGAAGAGAATACATGATCTTCAAGGTTTAAATCGAGTTAATATAAGTTTAGATACACTTGATTCTAAAACCTACAGAAACATCACAGGTGGCAAGCTTGATAAAGTGCTTGAAGGGATTGACGCAGCACTTAAAGCCGGATTAACCCCTGTTAAGTTAAACATGGTAGTAATGGATGGCATAAATGATCACGAAATAGGAGATATGATAAATTACGTTCGCGGTAAGGAAATGGTCTTGCAGTTAATTGAGTTAATGGATTTTAATAATGAATCGAAGATTAAAGGATCAAATTTAAAGATAATAGAGGGCATTCTTGTCGGCCTTTCAAACAACACAATATACAATTCTCTCCATAAAAGGAAAAGATTCAAGATTAATGACGCTGAAATTGAAGTAGTTCGCCCTATTGATAATACGGAATTCTGCATGAATTGCAATAGGTTGAGAGTCACTTCGGATGCAAAGCTTAAGCCGTGTCTCCTCCGAAATGATAATTTAGTTGATGTCAAAGGCATAGACAAGCTGTCAGATGAGAGTGCGTTTAAAATCATTAAAGATGCTGTGAACAGGAGGGAGCCATATTACAGACCAAGATTCATTAATTACGGAACTAATTGTAGATGGGAAGAAAGTGCCTACTAACCAGTTTGTTCAAAACGTTTTTGCAGGCATAATAGGTGGCGTGCTAGATCATATTCACGGCGTTGACTACGATTGGAAAACTGTAGAGATAACAATAAAGCGAAATGAGTAAATAGCTCTATGAAGCTAAATTCTCTAATAGAACAACTTGAGCTTATTGCGCCGCCAGAACTCGCAAGCCCTTCAGATGAAGGCAAGATTGGACTTATTTTGCAAGGGTCAGAAACCATAGATAAGATTACGGTTGCACTCGATCCCACCCTCAAAGTCATAAAACGAGCCGTTGACTCCAAGGCCGATATTTTGATAACACATCACACATTGATTTGGACTCCACTTACGAATATCCCAGTGAGCATTAAAAAACAGCTTAAATTAGCTCTTGAAAACGACCTCTCACTTTATGTGCTGCACACCAATTATGACGTAGCGCAAGGTGGCATAAATGATGTTTTAGCTAGTTTGCTGGCTTTGGAAGATGTCTGTGAGATTGGCATGGGCCGAATGGGAAATGTTAAGGCAATAAACGCAGCAGATTTTGCAAAGTTTGTATCGAGGAAGCTCAAATCAAGAGTTCAATACATTGGCGATAACACAATTAGGAGAGTCGTCGTTGTGGGAGGCAGCGCTTTCAGCTACGCAATTGATGCTGCTCTGGAGGCAGGTGCTGATGCCCTAGTTTCTGCGGAGCTTAAACATAGTATCATACGGCAAGCTGAGGGGAAAATATCCTTAATAGACGGAACGCACTATGGGACTGAAGCTCCCGCAATGCGGATCCTCGCTGAGCGCCTCCATGCAGAATTTATTGATGATTCACCGGAACTATTTAACGTGTAAATTTTGGGACAAAATACTGCAAGAGGCACGATGGAGAAATCTAAGCTTGATGCGGAGTTAGATCAAAACGTACAAGATGCCGAGCTCATAAAAAAATATGGTCGTAGGGCAGCTAAGGCCCTCACTATAGCGCGAGAACACCGGGTTAAGCGCTATAAAGATTTTGATATTGTGATCGGCCACAATGACGAATACATTATAGAAGGGAAGTCGTGCACGTGTAATGACTTTTTATATGCCCTCTCACGCAAGGGCAAGAAGTGTAGTCATGTTATAGC
>CAYYMO010000031.1:0-3067 GCA_964472955.1 uncultured Methanomicrobia archaeon
GGAGAGATCGAACTCCAGTCGTGAGTTGCTGCTGCGACGTGAAGGGGAACATTTCTGCGCTTCCTTTCCCTCTTTCTCTCCTTTTGTCCACTTCTTTTACAAATAGGAAACCACTGAAACAGTTCGTTTAGCGTGAATCGAAAGCCATGAAATCTCTGAGAGAACGTTCGACCACATTGACGTACTCCTTTATAACTTGTGTGGAGAAAGATGACTCTCTGTAGAGGAACGCTGCTTGAAGGCACCCGCACGCGGTCAAGACTGACGCTTTCATCATCTTAAACGGTCCGGGAGTAGGCGCTAGGAAGACGACCTTTCTGACCTTCAAGTCTCCGAACTCTTCAGGAAAATCCTGTCTGCCAAGGTTGGTGACCGTCACGCCACGAGACAATTTCGACATCACCCCCCGAAACTTCTTTGTCGCTGGGTTCTCGAGCATACCATAACTTTCGAAGTCAAGAGCATCGAGCAGACCCGGATCGATCATTTCCGTGCTGATGAGGTCCTTAATGATCTCTACATCCCCGTGTATCTTTTTCGTGGTTTCAGAGTGTATTGCGAGGAGATTACACTCGAAATCTTTCTTAGGATTGAACCGGGCCCGAATTTGAATTGTCCCGACATAGAACCCGCAACCTCGTCCAGGACCTTCGATCAACTTATCCCGTAAATTGACCGCGGCATTGAGTGTATCTGGAATCACCCTCACAATTGAAGGCACGGCGTACTTCGCTGCCAGCAACGCAGTCAGGAGGACGCTGTTTACCGTCACTCCTCGCGTATGGCATTTTTCTGCGAGCGCAGATGTCTCCTCAGCGGTGAGGGAGAGCAAGATTGTACGATCCCTTTCCTCGTATCTTTTTTCCTGGACCTTCACGAAGTCATCATCGCTGAAGACGATTTTATTCTTTCTCCAGCGAGCATTCATTCTACCGATAGCAAATCTCGTTATCCACGGAACATGGCGCTTAACGTTCGGGGGGATGTTCTTTACTATGTCGACAGGAGGGGGGAGTGGAGGGAGCTCCTTTTGCGGTTCACCGATGAGCGAGAGCAGGTCTTCCATAACGTACACCCCGCTCAACCCGTCGCTCATCACGTGGTACATATACAGCACGAGATCAGAGGAGCTCTCTGACGTCAACAGCATGAACCTCGCCAACGGACCGACGTTCATTCTGAATGGCATACGGTCCTGTTCGGAAACCCGCTCAAGCCAGTCCAGGTCACCCCACTTTTCATATACCTGCAGCTCAAAGTCAGGCACTTGTTCCGTTACGAGCCACGCCTGCCCCTCTTGATCGAGTATCATCCTCGAACTGAGGAGGGGATGACGTTTTTTCAGTTTTGGCAGCGCTTGCCGTACTCGTTCTGGATCGATCTCTCCATCGATGGTAGCAAGGATTTTTATAATACATCCAGCATACCTAAGTAAGCGCTGAAATCCTCCTACCTTCATTTTGACGCCGGAATCCATGAGTTCATCGTGATATTCCGGCACAGTTCCCTCTTTCCGTCTAATGTGTTGCATAGCAATCAATTCGTATCTTTTTTACCAATTCGCTCCAGCAAGCGCTACTGCCGGTGCAAAGTTATCATGATGTCACTCCCTTCCTACTACACCTCGTACGAGTCATTACCAGTCACAATATTCACCTTCCTTTATGCGAAAGGCTTACTTTTGAAGAAGATCGAACCCTTCTCCTTGTTATCAGCCACTATACTACGCTACGCGACAATTTCTTGTTAATCCTATTCTTGACTGATGTACATAACCCGACTTCAACAAGCCATTCTATGGAACAAGAGCGGGATTAAAATTGCGGCGGATATGTCTGCCATTTATTGATAACGCTCTTATATAGTACTGTAGTAATTTCTACCCGTGCGCAAACTTATTGTAGAGATTTCCGATCAAGACCTCAATAAATTAACTCCAGAAAACCTACAGAACGTTAAGTCAGCTGAAATCCTGCACTTTCTCAGGTACGATCCACAAGAAGTCGCTTTGATAGCACGAGTAGAATTTAACAAGCCAGATGTCAGAATCGAAGATGTACTCCGTTATGCTAAAATTAAGGCTCAGCTTCTCGATCAAGAAAAAGAGAGCGGAATCTGTACTTATTTCATAAAGGTTGAACCAACACAAGCTATCCAAGTAGGACCCGATCTCACAGCAGATGGGGGGTACTTCTCTCTGCCGTATGAGATGAGGGATGGAAAGGTAAAGCTTACATTTCTCGGAAGCACGAAGCAGGTGAAGAATTTTATCGAGCTACTAGAAGATGCGGGTATCCGTTATAAGATGGTTTTACATTCTGATGCAAAGTTCCCGACCCATTCGCCACTCAGCCGCCTGACAGAAAAACAGCAAAGAACCATCATCACGGCCCATGCGCTCGGATACTACGATATACCGAAGAAAATAGGCCTCGTGCAGCTTGCCGAACGACTTGATCTCTCACGTTCTACAGTAGATATGCAGCTGAGGAGAGCAGAGCGACGGTTGTTGAACCACATAATGAATGAATCGTAAAAGCACGCTGGAAAGGAAGTACGTCAGCAGACCTTCCAGGAGATCAACTGGTGGAACGTTGATGGATATTGGGCAAGGGTTATCGGGGTCTGCGGTTTCGATTTCACGGGTGATGGAATGGATATCCCCTACAACACGCCGCGTGCGGTGAGGCGCAGAAAAATAGAATAAAAGAGACTCTGTGAGTGTTGAAGATCCCTAGGGCGTGAGATATATATTTATCGTGGCTAGTTAAAAAGCAAATCCTCATCGATAGTATGACGTTGAAGATCTTAGCGTAATTGTCATTATATCCACTTGAGCAAGATAGAGGCGTTTTTATTAACTAGAAGTATAGTACACATAACAATTCACGTAAGCACGTAATTCTCGTCATTCTAACACAGAGGACAAAAAATGGCAAATGCACAAGTGTCAGCAGCCGACGTATTTTTTGGGAGGGGCGCACCTACAGAGCGTTCATTTCGAAATAAAATTGTTGGTCTCATTGTGATGCAGGGGATAGGAATTAATGTCTTAGTTATGCCGATT
>CAYYMO010000032.1:0-3203 GCA_964472955.1 uncultured Methanomicrobia archaeon
TGATTTGCGAGAGCGACTAACGGCACCAGAAATAAGAACTTTCCCTTTTTCAATAAAATGTTATTTATTCCTGCAAGTTCTCCTATGAACGTTTTTCCAGTAGCTGTAGCGGAAACGACGAGCAAATCGACTCCCTCAAGCAAACCTTTTTCTGCTGCTATCGACTGAACAGGAAGAAGTTTTGAAAGGCACGTTTTAAGCAGGGCTTTATGTTCACCGCTAATTCTAAGGTCATCAATGTCCATTTTTCGACAGGTTAGTGCTCTTTTCGATATGACATCATATTTTGTAAGCTCAGGATCTGCGCCAGAATTGGCAAACTTGATGACTCTCTCCAAGTCCCTAACTCTTTTGAGCAGCTCACAGAAGTGGTCAAAATTCGAGAATCCTCTAAACTTCAACTCCCGCTGAAGTTCTTGCTTTGCACAGCTTATGCAAACCAATTCATCGCGATATCTGATAGAGTTGCCGTCAACTGGCTCGAACTTATTTTGACCGACACAAAACCTGCAAACCTCTATGCTCTCATACGTGAGCTGATATGCCTTCAAGACCTCTATTAGGTCTTTTTCAACCTTTATTTCGGTGCTGGATCTCAATGTTTTAGCTAGTATAATCGTTTGAGAACTCCTCAATAGGTCTATAGCTTCAGCTGGCTTTTTGTGAATCACCTTCGCTCCTTGGTGTAAAAGAAACTTTTTGGGTCTTGAACCTCGCGAGGTGTCACCGAGCGTCAGCGTTGCCTCTGAGACCAATTTCTCACGCTCTATTGAAAAAAACTTCACAGAAGAACGCTGGATGTGTAATACGGTAAACATTTTAAATTGCTTGAGCTTTTCTGAGGTCTATTGTATCATGAAGAATATCTTCTGAAATGAATCTCGAGACCAAATGAGGCACTTCCTCATCCACTGCGACTACAAGTGTCGAAACACCTCGAAAAGCCGCCTCAACAACAGCTTCTTCTGCGCCATACATCATGTTAGGGGATAATCCTATCTTTTTTACCGCGATTAATGCTTCTAATCCGATGACAGCTATAGGTTGTTTGGCAGCAATGCGTTGTAGCTTGTTCAGATCTACGAGCCTCGATCCACCTCTCTGAATTCTTGGAACGATCGCAATCGTCACATGCGCGCGATTCATCGGTATCATCCCCTCAAGATTTTTAATGCCAGCATCTTCTCCTACCAACGTATCCCAAATCACCGTTCCAGATGCCAAGAGCTTTTCATTTTTACGGCTGAATGCGTGTAGAATGCCGTCTCGCATCTCAAGCCCAACTTGACTCCCGCCTTTTAAATTTTCGTCTGCGATAGCAGTCCAAACAGTAACCTTTCCGATTATATCCTCAGTGATGTAACGAATGTAGTTCTTAAGCTCGTTTGTCCAGCTCAGAATTAGCTCTATTCCATGCTTTGTTACTTCGTACTTTCTTCGGCCAAACCGCACGTATCCTTCGGCTTCTAGCTCTTTCACATATTCAGAAACAGACTGTGGAGTCACCCCTATTCGCTCTGCTATCTCCTTTTGCCGGACATTAGGTTGAAGGGATGCTATTTCCACCAGCACCTGCATCTTGGTGCTTTTACCCTTTTCCATTATGAAAGTTACGCGCTATTCCTTTCTCACCAGCTCGAATCTGTGCCCCTTAACCACAATGTTTTGTGAGCGCTTGGCAATACCTCTGAGAAATACAGGACTCTGTTTCAAAGTTCTTGAGAGATTTTGTAATGAGATGTTACCGCTTCTCACTTCATCTTCCATTATGTCTGCAATCTCGCGAAGCTTCTCGTCATCAGAGGTCGCTATCCGAATGACGTCGCACATGTCAGAAATTGAACACTGGAAATCCGCTCGAAATTTTGAATAAGAAGCGTGATATTCGACTTCAGGTGTCTTTCCTGGTTCAGGCATCCGCCATTTAGTTTCAATAAGACCACCCTTTTTAAGCATTTCAAGACTGCCATCAATATCAGCATTAAGTAAATCTCTTATCTCATCTCCGGTCTTCCAGCTATTTAGAAGTATGTTAAAAACTCTTTTATGGGCATCAGACTTAAAAATTTGTAATAGCGGGACTAGATCAGCTGGATCGTTGACGATGCGTGTCCTGTTGCTCATTTAACTACCTCATACCTATATTACTTACAACCTAATTAAAGTTTGTGAGCCCAAAATAAAGATTTAGCTTAGAAAGTGCAATAGTATTAATTGAAGTGTATTCTCGAGAGGCTACAAAGCGATATGAAACAAGGCCCGAACAACTATATCAAACAAGCAGAAATACGAGTGAAAGGAGTTGTCCAAGGAGTTGGCTTTAGACCCTTCGTGTTTAGACATGCAACAGATCTAAACCTGAAGGGTTATGTCAAAAATTTGGGAGCAGAAGTGGATATTGTAATAGAAGGAGAAGAAAGCAATATTAAAGCTCTTATAGAACTTCTGAAAGAAGGGCCGCCTATCTCACGAATTGATACGATAAACGTGAAGTGGCTTAAGCCATCTCGATTTAAGAGATTTGAGATTGCCGAAAGTGGCCTCGGAGACTTTGGTTTTACCTCTCCTGATGTAGCTATTTGCGACGAATGTCTTAGAGATCTTAGAAAGAGCGCGAGATATAAAGACTATTGGGCGACTTCGTGTGTCAACTGTGGTCCGAGATTCACTGTTACGGACGGGCTTCCTTATGACAGGGACACTACGTCAATGGTTGACTTCCCGATGTGCCCTGAATGCGAAGAGGAATACAGCAATCCAAGCGACCGTCGCCATCATGCGCAGACTATCGCGTGTCAACTATGTGGCCCAAATCTTGCGCTCGTTACAGGAGATTCAAAACGCATTGAGGAGCCTATCAAACGCGCAGGAGAATTACTTCTTGAAGGATATATACTTGCAATAAAAGGCATCGGTGGGTTTCACTTATCGTGTATTTTCGATTCAGCTGACGAGCTAAAACGGAGACTGGGGAGGACAAAACAGCCCCTAGCTATCATGGCCCCAAACCTCGCGTGGGTAGAACATAACGTAGAGCTAAATGGAGCAGAAGAAGAACTACTCGCATCAAATAAGAGACCAATAATGGTTCTCAATAAAAAAATTGAGGGCACATACGATGAGATCTCTAATCTTCACAATATCGGAATAATGCTCCCGTATAGTGGCTTACATTACCTGTTGTTCGATAGAGTCGACCAGCC
>CAYYMO010000033.1:0-13186 GCA_964472955.1 uncultured Methanomicrobia archaeon
ACATAGCACACGAAAGACCTTCGATTGTTAAAGTTGATGTAAGGATTCCGACGGACCTTAAAGTTCAAGTTGATGAGTTAATCTACTTGAAAGTTTTTCCAGATTTCAATGATCTTATGGAAAAATCATTGAAAAAGCTTATGGGAGATTAAAATCAGGAAATGATTATGAGTGAGGGTTGTGACTGACTTTTCAGCACCGAAACGACGAGAGACGTCCCAATAAAAAATATAACGTAACTTTTTGATAATGATTTCATAGCTGGCTGTTTGATCTACTGCGACGTGACGTTGACTTCACTTTAAAGGGTTTTGCTAGTCTTTCTAGGGGGTCGCGGCTTCTTCAAAGACCACCTAAACTACTGATAGGATAAGCAAACATGAACGTGCACACGTGAGGCTTAAAGCAAACATGAACGTGCACACGTGAGGTTTAAAGTTTTCTATCTCCTTTTTTTCGTAAAAACGACTGTTCCCTTCTTGATAAAGAACGCATAATTGTGGGAACTCGGAAAGACTTGCGCATCATCAACGGGTTCGTCGTACACATGTGTCGGAAATTAGACTCTCCATAAGATCTATTGTAATTGCAGGAAGTCATTACTCGCCGCCACTTAAGGGTGAGGTGAGAAAATTATGAATGCACGTGTCATCTCAGAGATGTTTCCACCATAATTCGACATAACAACGTTCGAACATAGCCTCCTAACGTCATTATCGGATATCTGGCGCAGAAATCGGTGTAATGTTATGTTATCGAGAAATTTTTCAGTTATTCTTGCTGAGATGATGAGTTTGATTATGTGGCCCTTATCTTAAGTGCACATGAAGGTTTATATTTCAAAGTAGGATAGTTTATCTTCTAGTCCCTCGGTGTTAGAACCATCTATGAATTAAGCTTTGACGATTACGGTGTGAATTGTATTTTCTTCCTTTAGAGACTTGTAATCCAGCTTAGTCTTAAACAGATGTATCGGAGCGAAATGGTGACCGGAGGGAGCACCAAAGCCTCTTTATACGTGTTAGACAGGATATCAGTTACCCAACGACACCCTCAAGCTAGTGATTTTCAATGTCTTTTGAGCGGTAGCGGCTAATTAAAAAAGGACTAATCCCCTCTTTTAAACAAGCTAAGAAGGTCCATTGGAATTGGTATTACAATTACCGAATTATTTTCCTCTCCTATCCTGACTATTGCCTGATATAGTCGTAGCTGAAGAGCAGCGGGAGATTGATCAATTATTTTTGCGGCTTCTAAAAGTTTCTCAGCTGCCGTCGCTTCTCCTTCTGCAAGCGTTATGCGTGCTCTTCTGTCACGTTCAGCTTCGGCTTGGGCGGCCATTGACCTTTTCATCTCTTCAGGAAGTTCGACATCTTTCAGCTCAACGGATATAACGTGAATGCCCCACGGCATTGTGAATTCATCGACGAATTTCCGAATCCTCTCGCCGAGTTCGTCACGCTTTGCAAGAACAGTGTCGAGCTCTACAGTTCCCACAACATCTCTCAAGCTCGACTGTGCTAGCTGATTTATCGCATACGAGTAGTTGCTGATTTCGATCACAGCTTTGTCAGCTTGCACCACTTTAAAGAAAACAACTGCATTGATCTTCGTAGGAACGTTGTCTTTAGTCATTACTTCCTGTCTCGGGACATCTAATGTGTTGACTCGCATATCGATTTTCCTGAGCGTCTGAAACACGGGGAGTACATATCGTAACCCAGGGGTGTAAACGGCACTAAAGGCGCCTAGTGTGAACTTAACTCCACGTTCGTATTGGTAAACCACTCGAAGACCGGCGAGAAAATAGAGAACCGCAATGATAATGATTACAACTATTGCCAAAACACTTCCCAGTTCTATTTGTGCTAACATAAAGCTCCTTCACCATATTTATTCGATTATTACCATGATGAACACGGCTGTGATGTTAAGCTTTCTTAAAGGAAACAACGAAAAATGCGTGTAAATTAGGAAAAAGTAGCAGCAAAAAGTAGCAAATTAAAAAATGATGATAAGTGAAAAGGGACTGGAGAGATACCCAGTCAGGAGTTTCGTTCTCGTTAACCGCCCGACGGACATCTCAATAAATCTTGGTACCCCTTTTCACGGCCCGGGATACCCTTTGCGTCAGCCGTGCACTGTTTACAGACTCTAAACTGTGCAAGATACTTATCGGCTTTCGCGCGCGCTTCGTCAAGTTCTTTACAGGTTGGGGACCGTCTATCAGCAAACTCATGAGCTGGAATGAGTGGCATTATATTCATCATGATAGCGCCACGTTTGCTCGCTTCTCGAGCGATGTCCTCAATCTCAGCATCATTGATTCCGGGAATAAGAACGGTGTTAACCTTAATAGTCATGCCGAGCTGTGCCGCTATTTCAATGCCCTTCAACTGGTTTTCAATAATTAACTGTGCGGCTTCGACACCATCATACTTCTTGCCTTCAAAAAGCGCGTATTTATAAATCTGCGCCGCTGTTTCAGGTTTTATGCTGTTGACCGTTACCGTCAGCGCTCGTACGCCAAGATCATACAGTTTCTGAGCATATTTAGGGAGGTTTATACCATTGGTACTGACGCACTTCACAAAGTCCCTAAACTCATCAGTATTCAGCAGTTCAAACGCCTCAAGCGTTTCAATGTTGGCGAGCGGGTCTCCTGGCCCTGCAACACCAACGATTCTGAGCTCCGGCATCTCTTCTGACATCTTTCTCGTGTACTCTAACGCTTCTTGTGGTTTCATCGTGCGCTTAGCCTGTCCCGGCTGATGTGGCGTTTTTGTAACACCTCTCCCACAGAACCTACACCGCGTATTGCACTTCGGTGCAATCGGCAGGTGCAATCGTGCAACCTTGTCATGCGCAATTTCATTAAAACAAGGATGCATTTTTGTAATTTCTGCAGGAGTCTCCTTCAGGTTCTTCCAACGCTTTTCGGTAGGTACACCTCTAAGGGGTATCCCCATCCCGCTATCATTTGTATCTCCAGTCATCGCGTCACCTAATGTGGCTTCTATATATTGAGTTATTTTAATTTAAGAAAGTCCTTAATAATGATCTTTATAACTATCGTTATGAACCCCACTTAAGCTTTTAAAAAGAGGGTTTTTACGCGCTTCACTTTCTTGAATAACGTGCACGCAAACGATATTAGCTAATAATATATATAGAAATAATAGTATTAAATATTTTTCTAACTTGCTACTAAATCCATCCAAAGGTTACGATGCCCCACGATAGATTCACGCAAGATGGTGGGAAAAAACTCCCTTGCGCTTTATTCTCCACCCCATTCTTGCTCCGGAAGCTCGCAGCACTTCTTAAAAGCTTCACGTGCGATTGCAACTGCTGGCATCCCGGCGGTCACTACGAGGACGCCAAGAGTTTCCAAAATTTCTTCTTGCGTTGCTCCCAAGTTCATAGCAGCTTTCATTTGTGATGTCGCGCACGCTTCGCAACTGGTCGCAGAGACTACCGCAAACGCTATTAACCTCTTCATCTTTGCTGATAATTTTCCATCATTGAGGAGATTCTTATCCATGTTGTAAATTATTTCAAACATTTGCGGATGTGACTCATACACGAGTTTTAAAAGTTCGGGGGAGAACCCCATATCATCTCTAAGTTCTTTTAGCTGAATATCTCCTATAGGCATATTTGAACCTCGAACGTAGTATACCGGTTATGCTATATAAAATAATGATAAGACAACAACGCATTGTTAATTCAATTCATTGGACTGGACACGAGTACGCACCTATAGACACCCCGTAACAGCATTCTTGCAAAATGTGAAAAAGATGCTATATTCAACTACGGTTGATATTAAATAAATCAAAAACATATTTTTATCGACAGCAGAGTTGCTCACTACGCATAAAGACCTGTAGTGCAACGTAGTACCAAACGCCCAAACTAAATATGCAAGAAATGGAATATCCGGAAGAACGTAAGAAACGGGAACGACTCGAAGAACCCGAAGGACTGCCCAAAGGCAAGGAATGCCCACATTACCCTTGCCACTTCAAAGGACAGGTGTGTATTTTTTGCTATTGTCCAAAGTACCCCTGTGAAGACAAAGAGCTTGGAAAGTGGATCAAAAGCTCTAAAGGTGATATCATTTGGACGTGTATTGACTGCAAACTAATACACGAAAAGAGGATAGCAAATTACCTGAAGAGGCACCCCCGCGCCTCAGTGGAAGAACTCAAGAAGATATCAGCTAACGTGTAGCACACTTAGTTAGTCCATCTAAAACGGCACGTCAGCCTAGAAATGGGTGTAGCTATCAAACGAGAAGTAATACTACTTATTCACGATAAAAAAATGTACTTCACCGTATCTTGTAAGTGAAGAATAAACGTTTTTGTGATAACCGCTCTTCCACGAATGCGCCTGCCCAACATATTCAGGTCTCGCTTTAGTCATGTTCACGCGTGAGCACTTTGTGAAGGACGGGCGATCAATGGTTTTTATGTTAGTATCCCCTTTGATCCATCAAATTTATATAGAACTGCAAGCAACCTAATCTCATCAAATTTCTGATGTAATGATACATACGGAGAAAGAAAATGGCACAAAGGAGCACACGCATGGGAGGAGGACCTACGGGTCAGCTCGTAAGTGCAGGTGGTCAGCCTATCCTAATATTAAGGGAAGGCACGACCCGCACACGCGGCGAAGAGGCCCAAAGCATGAATATCGAAGCTGCACGGGCTGTCGCTAACGCTGTGAGAACTACGCTTGGTCCGAAGGGGATGGACAAAATGCTTGTCGATAGCATTGGAGATGTAGTTATCACGAACGACGGGGCGACAATCTTAAAGGAAATGGACATAGAACATCCCGCAGCAAAAATGGTAGTAGAAGTCGCGAAAACACAGGACGATGAAGTTGGTGACGGCACGACTACCGCCGTCGTTCTTGTTGGAGAACTCCTTAAAGAGACACAAGAACTGTTAGAAGAGGATATACACCCGACCGTGATATCGGCAGGCTTTAACCTAGCTGTTAAGAAATCAATCGATACATTATCTGAAATGGCCACCGAAGGGGATGACAAAGTCCTCAAGAACATCGCAATGACGGCCCTCACAGGAAAGGGCGCAGAGATGATGCTGAGCAAAATTTCGGACATTGTTGTCGATGCGGTGAAGACCGTCGCTGAGGATGTTGATGGTAAGAAAACTGTCGATTTCGATGACATAAGCGTTATTAAGCGCTATGGGGCTTCCGTTGAAGATTCAAAGATTGTGCATGGCATTATCATAGACAAGGAAAAAGTGCACCCATTAATGCCAACAAAGGTTAAGAACGCAAAAATTGCCTTGCTCAACGTTGGTCTCGAGATTGAAAAGACCGAAATAGATGCAAAAATTGAGATAAATGATCCGAGACAAATGCAATCCTTCTGGGATCAGGAAGAAAAAAGATTAGAAGAGATAGCGAATAAAGTTATCGCAACAGGAGCAAATGTCGTATTCTGCCAGAAAGGAATCGACGACCTCGTTCAACACCACCTCGCGAAGGCTAACATATTGGCTGGCAGAAGGATAAAAAAGAGCGATATGAAGAGGCTTGAACGGGCAACGGGAGGCAAGATCACTGACACGATCGAAGACATAACACAACTCGGCTCTGCAGGGCTCGTTATAGAGCGGAAAGTTGGAGACAACGAGATGATATTCGTAGAAGAATGCCCAAATCCCAAGGCTTGCTCTATTCTGCTTCGCGGGAGCATTGAACACGTCGTTGATGAGCTAGATCGAGCAGTACATGATGCCCTCAAAGTCGTATCGCTCACTCTAGAAGAAAACAAGGTGCTTCCTGGAGGCGGAGCTCCTGAGATTGAGCTTTCTATGAAACTGAGAGATTATGCCACCACGGTTGGTGGAAGAGAACAGCTTTCGATAAAGGCCTTCGCAAACGCTATAGAGGTAATTCCAAAAACCTTAGTTGAAAATGCAGGACAAGATCCCCTTGACAAATTAGTTGAGGCAAGGAGCGCTCACGAAGCAGGAGATCGCGACGTAGGAATATCTATGAATGGCGAGGTCAAAAACATGATGGAATTAAACGTGATAGACCCACTTAAGGTAAAGATAAACGCAATTGAATCGGCTACCGAAGCTGCCATCATGATCATTAGAATCGACGATGTGATTGCTGCAGGAGCTATGGGGGGCAGAGGCGGACTTCCTGAGATGGACTAATATACGTGCAAACTGGCAGACGCTCCCTTATTTAATCTTCTGCCAGTTCATCATTTTTCATGTAGTAATAACAGTTAGTTGTTCCTTTTTCCGCGCCGTAAGATTGATTTATTCCAATAATCTGAGCGCCATCTATGTAAAATTATTAAATCGCATAGTTTTACTTCACTTTACTGAGTTTCAAAGAGTTCTCTTCGAGCCAATTAGAGACCTCACTTAAGTCAAGCTCATCTTTCGCCACAGCCACGAGAAACTCAACGATGGCTGCGCCCGGATCGATGTGATAGCCATTCAGTTCCAGAAATAGCTCGCAGGACAAAAACCCCGTTCGCTTTGATCCATCAATGAACGCATTCGAACTGATAATGCATTCAAGCAAAGCTGCGGCCTTTGAAAAAACATCCGGATAAGGCTCATATCCACTAATAACAACCTGTGGCCTCTCTAGACAGCCCAGAAGGAGGTTCTCATAAATTCCAGGATGAAGACACCATTGCCGCTCACCTTCTATCTCTTGCATTATCCTATGATGGATCTTCACTACCTGTGTAAAGCTCAAATAGGTTATCACATGCTACAGCTCTGCCAATATCTCAAGGGTTCTTCTATACCTTTCAATTGCATCAGCGAGCATTGCATCAAACTCGTCATTTATGTTGGCGTCTGCTTCCATGGAAAATGCCTTAGCGTTCCGGAAAAAAAATGACCATGTTGATCAGTCTCGCCTTTCCCCACTTCTTATGAACTTTCTGTAAGCACGACTCTGGAAACCGTGGTACTTAGAATAACCTTCCGCAGCGCGCTGGTCAATCGATTTGTCATTAAATGACACCAATTCTTCCGAATACAATGTATACGGCGATTGGCGGGCAATGACGCTCGCAGACCCCCTATATAACTTCATTTTTACAAAGCCAGTTACCCTCTCCTGAGTTTTATTAATAAACGCATTTAAGGCCTCCATAAGGGGCTCATCCATCAGCCCATAATACATAAGCTCAGACCACTCACTGTCTACGAGCTCCTTAAACTTCCGCTCTTGCCTGGTAAACACAAGCCCCTCTAAATCCTTGTGGGCTGCCATAATAACCGTCGCTGCCGGATGCTCATAAACTTCACGAGCTTTGAGTCCTAGCACCCGATCTTCCATCATATCGGTTCTGCCGATCCCATGCTGTCCAGCGAGAATGTTAAGAGTGGAGATGAGCTCTATTCCTGGGAGCTTTTCTTCATCCAAGGATATCGGTATTCCTTCTCTAAATCCAATTGTGACGTATACCGGCTCTCCTGAATGAAACGGATTGCTGGTCCATTTATATATGTTCTCCGCTGGAACATGACTTGGATCTTCAAGCTCACCGCCTTCAATGGAGCGTGACCAGAGGTTCTCATCTACACTGTAGGATTTTTCACGGATGGCCGGGAATGTAATCCCGTGCTGCTCCGCGTACGCAGTTTCTTCAGTACGTGTGAGGTTCATCTCCCGCATGGGAGCGTGGATTTTAAGGTCCGAAGTCCTAAAAACCGCTTCGAACCTCAGCTGGTCATTTCCCTTCCCCGTACATCCGTGTGCTAAAGCATCGGCCCTCTCTTTTGTAGCAATTTCTAATACTTTCCTTGCAATAAGAGGTCGTGCAATGGCCTGACCTAATACATATCCTTCATAGTTGCCATTTGCCTTAATTAACGGAAACACGTAGTCATTCACGAATTCTTCTCTTGCGTCTATGGTATAATGACTATCACTAAGCATATGGGCCCGGGATTCGGCCTCCTTCAAGCCAGCTGCTGGCTGCCCTACATCCACCAAAACAGTTATAACCTTATCATAACAGTAAATATCCCGTAAAATAGGTATGCATACCGAGGTGTCAAGTCCACCTGAATATGAAAGTACAACTTTTTTCATTAATTCCACCATCGATAATGTCACTTAAACAACTAATATGTTAAAAAAGTTGGTATACAGTAGACGAATAGCCTTGACTTAGGTTGCTTTATACAAAGTTTCTCGCGTTACGATGATTATGCGGGCAATGCCGTCTATAAACCTCGGTGTGGGTCGCTTTCCACAACAACATTGACGATTTAGTCAAGCGGAAATAAGAGCCGCGAATGTCCAAACCCAGATCGACAGTCTCGTAATATTTCGAATAAATGCCTCTAGGTAATCTATCGCATTCCATTTTCCTGCCGCACCCTTAATCCGAAAAGCATCGGGCCCAAAGTTGCCTCGGTAGATCCTTCAAAACGGTCTAATAGCTAAAATAACGATGATCATCATATCGCAGAAAGGCCTGAAAAAAACAGCCCGGAAAAAGTATTAACTCGAATACTCTAATAGGAATGAGAACTGCAGTGAATAAGACATTTAATGGCATCACGCCAATTCCAAGAATTGCCGAGAATTGGAAGCTCCGTACATGTCCCATGCAGGGCGAACACTAATCACGGTTCAAAATTGAAGGATTTGCCCCCGCCTGCCACATTTCACTTATATAACTATTGATCGGCTTAATTGTCAGCTTCATTGCTCGCGGTTCTTTATCGTCTTGTAACATCGTGGTAATTGCATCAGCTGACGCCCGTGCGCCTTGCACGCTTGTTATATAAGGGACACCGTAGTCTACTGCTGTACGTCGCAAAATATAGCCATCCCGCCTTGATTGTTTCCACGTGGGGGTATTTATGATAAGTTGAATTTTCCCTACACGAATGGCCTTGAGAAGTTCCTCACTGTCGGTTAGTTTGGGAACAGTGTCCACGTTCAATCCATTTCCGCGCAAGTACTGCGCCGTTCCGGCCGTTGCTAGTAGCGTCAATCCTGCATCAGCAAGTGACGCTGCGATGTCAAATATTTCTGGCTTATCGTCATCTCTAACTGATAAGAACACTGTGCCTGAAAGTGGAAGCTCATTGTCACTTGCAAGGGCTGCTTTGTAAAATGCCCTCCCAAAATCATAATCTATCCCCATTACCTCCCCTGTGCTCTTCATCTCAGGTCCGAGTATAGGATCTACCCCGGGAAGCTTATCGAATGGTAACACTACTTCTTTGACTGCAACGTGTTTGATTTCAGGTTCTTTCGGATAAAGCTCTTGTATTGTGTGGCCCATGATTACTTTGGCCGCGATTTTAGCTAGAGGGATTCCAGTCGCTTTTGAAACGTAGGGGATAGTCCTACTTGAACGTGGATTCGCTTCGAGCACGTAAACGATACCGTCCTTAACCGCAAGTTGGATGTTTAGTAAACCTACTACTTTAAGCGCACGCGCTATTTGAGTGACGTATGTCTTTACAGTCCTGAGTGTCGTTTCGTCAAGGGATTGCGCTGGTATAACCGCTGCCGAATCCCCAGAATGTATCCCGGCTTCTTCGATGTGTTCCATTATTGATGGCACTAGGATATCTTCCCCGTCGCTAACCGCGTCTACGTCAATTTCCACTGCCTGCTGCAGAAACGCGTCGATCAAAACGGGATGTTCATTTGATACCTTAACAGCCTCTTCGATATACGTATCAAGTTCTCCCTCATCATAGACTATTTCCATAGCGCGGCCGCCAAGCACATAAGAAGGCCTCACAAGCAGCGGATAGCCAATTTTGCGTGCCACCGCTCGAGCTTCGTCTCGCGACGTAGCCGAACCACTTTTCGGCTGTGGAATGTCAAGTTCTTTTAGAAGTCTAGAGAATCGATCTCTATCCTCAGCAATATCCATTGAATCGGGAGAAGTACCGAGTATTCTTGTCGGAAGAGCTCTACGTTGTAACTCATTATGTAATGGGATTGCAAGGTTCACAGACGTTTGCCCTCCAAATTGAACGAGGACGCCGTAAGGTCGTTCGCGCTCAATGACGTTCATAACGTCTTCAAGCGTCAGTGGTTCAAAGAACAGTTTATCTGATGTGTCATAATCGGTCGAAACCGTTTCAGGATTGTTGTTTATGATGTGAGCCTCAATTCCCTCCTCCCTGAGGGATAGTACAGCATGAACCGTGCTGTAGTCAAATTCAATTCCCTGTCCTATCCTAATAGGCCCTGCACCAATGATCAGCACTTTCTTCCGATCCGACGGCTCTAATTCATCCTTCGATTCATATGATGAGTAATAATACGGAGTTTTAGCTTCAAATTCAGCGGCGCACGTATCTACCATCTTATACCTCGCCGTAATCTTGCTTTGATCTCGATATCGGAGGTCGGAAATTTTTTCGCGCGTGAATCCTGTCAATTCGGCAATTCTTGTATCGGTAAACCCCATGCGTTTTGCTTTCTTAAGATCGTCGACGTCAAATTTACCCAAACCGCCTGTGAGATACGTCTCGTTTAGATAGAGTTCGAAGTCTACAATATTTTTAATTTTTCGAATAAAAAATGGATCGATATCCGATAGTTGCGATATCCGTGCGATAGAATGGCCTTTTCGCAACGCTTCATACAGATAGAATAGCCTCTTGTCAGTTGGAACGCTAATATGCTTCCTCAGATCATCTTCGGACTTCACGTCCGCATCAATGTCTAGGGAGCGGATTGCTTTCTGCAAGGACTCTTCAAGCGTTCTTCCTATGGCCATTACCTCACCGGTGCTTTTCATGGCCGTACCTAACGTGTTATCAGCATTTGTAAATTTATCAAATGGCCAACGCGGTATTTTCACTACAGTGTAATCGACTGTCGGTTCAAACGACGCGGGTGTTTCGTTCGTAACGCGATTTGTTATTTCGCTTAACTGGAGGCCGATAGCAATTTTAGCTGCGACTCGAGCGATTGGATATCCCGTTGCCTTTGAGGCCAGCGCAGATGATCGTGACACCCGCGGATTTACCTCGATAACTCGGTATTCACCATCTTTGAAGGCAAATTGTATATTGCAACCTCCTTCGATTTTCAACGCTCGAATGATCTTAATCGCTGCGCTTCGCAACATCTGGTGATCGAGATCGGACAGTGTTTGTGACGGGGTCACTACGATTGATTCGCCGGTGTGAATTCCCATTGGGTCGACATTTTCCATGTTGCACACAGTTATGCATGTATTGACACAATCCCTCATGACCTCATATTCAAACTCCTTCCAACCAAGGACGCTTTCTTCTACCAAAACTTGGCCTATCCGCGATTTTTTTATGCCTCCTTCAATAATAGATTTCAAGTCAGCTTCAGTCGACGCAATCCCACTACCACTTCCACCGAGGGTGTATGCTGACCGTACTATCACCGGCAATCCAAGTTCTTGTGCGAGCCATTTGTAATCATTTGAGTCGGTTACTGCGTAACTTTTGGGAACCCGTTCATCGATTCGCTCCATTGTTTGGCGAAATTTGTCCCTATCCTCAGCGATATAAATTGTCTCAAGGGGGGTTCCGAGCAATTCCACGCCGAAGTTTTCTAAGACACCCCTTTCAGCCAGCTCCGCCGTTACGTTTAATCCTATCTGACCACCAAGTCCTGCAACAATTCCATCCGGACGCTCTTTGTTGATAATCTCAGCAATGATGTCTGGTTTTAATGGTTCTATATAGACTGAATCCGCCATCGTCGGATCGGTCATAATAGTCGCGGGGTTTGAGTTTACAAGTGCTACCTTGATACCCTCCTCTCTGAGAGACGTACAGGCCTGGCTTCCGCTGAAGTCGAATTCTGCAGCTTGCCCGATGACTATCGGACCAGATCCGATCAACAATACCTTTTCAATGTCACTTCTTCGCGGCATAGCTATGCATTCATATAAGAAGCGATTCTCCGATTATCACTTTTTCTTATCGTTCACTTCCGTTTGTGAGCGGTATCAACGATGCGGTCAAAAAACGTCTTTTCGAGATCGCGAGGCCCCGGAGACGCTTCAGGATGATATTGGACGCTCATAACGTTAAGGTATTCATCTTCTATTGCTTCAACTGTATTGTCGTTGGCGTTTAACTGTGTAACTTTTATCTCGCCACCGGTGTCATACCTGACTGCGTAACCGTGATTTTGCGCTGTAATATGGACTACGTTTGTCTTAAGGTCCTTTACTGGCTGATTTGCTCCGCGATGGCCAAACTTTAATTTGTACGTGTCTCCGCCAAGAGCGAGCGCGATGATCTGGTGACCCAAGCAGATCCCAAAGATCGGAAGCTGACCTGCAAGTTCTTTTACGACTATTATTCCGTTTTTCGCCGTGGCAGGATCACCAGGACCGTTTGAAAGTAACAAGGCATCAGGCTCGTATCCCATTATTTTTCGAGTCGGTGTATCGGCAGGAACTACAACCAGGTCGACTTCTCTGCGCTGTAAGTTCCACAACATATTATTTTTAACCCCGAAATCCATGAGGACGACTCGCTTACCCCTACCGCGTAAGCGATAAGGTTTCGGACAGGTCACTTCGCTTACGAGATCTAGGTTCGCAATGTCAGGCGAACTGCGCGCTAATCCGACTGCCTTTGCAACATCAAAATCGGTGCCCGATACTCCATTGATAATACAAGCTCGCATAGCTCCCTGATCGCGTATCATGATAGTAAGCATTCTAGTGTCGATATCACATATACCAGGTATTCCCTCGTTCCTGAGGAAGTCGTCAAGGCTGTCCCCCTTGGTGGGGTGGTCACATAACTGCCTTATTACAAAGCCCTCCGCTTTGATGCCTCCAGACTGACACTCGTTGTAATCTACCCCGTAGTTTCCTACAAGTGGGTAAGTAAAAAGCAGTATCTGCCCGTTATATGACGGGTCAGTCAGCGCTTCAACGTAGCCCGTATACGGAGTTGCAAACACGAGTTCGCCTGTGGTCGACTTCTTCGCCCCGAAGCCCTCACCTATTACAGCTGTTCCATTTTCGAATCCAAGAATTGCCGTCATATTGTGCATATCCATTGCGAAACTCGTCGTATAGCCTCACTGAAGTCGGTGTGCTATTTTATAACCTACTATGGTAGTTACATGTAAGGTAAAATAACTTATCATGTAAACAGGTAAATGCCCCGCA
>CAYYMO010000034.1:0-7081 GCA_964472955.1 uncultured Methanomicrobia archaeon
GTGCCTTCTCCCACCAGTCCTTTAATCCCTCAGCCCACGCTGCTCGTACCGCGTTCCGTTGTTCCGGTGGAACTATATCCACCCATGCATCAACGCTATCGTCTGATCTTGATCGGGAGTCAAACACCATCTCTCCGCCAGAGAAGTTATCCGCCAACATCGAAAAGAGCTGCTTTACCTCTGATTCGTTAAACCACCCCAACACTCCACCGGCTACCATGAATACTCCGTCTTCGGTATGCGTTACGTCCTCAAACCAGCTCGGATCAAGGAGGGATTTCGCGATGTACGTTACCCTGTGAGGTTCAGGGAGTACTTGTTTTCTGACTTCAGCGACAGCAGGGAGGTCGAGGTCGTACCAGTGAAGTGTCCTATTATCGACCCGGTAAAACGTCGTATCAAGCCCTGCGCCGATATTCACCACCGAAGCACGGGGGTGTTCTGTAAGGTACGCTTTTACCTTATCGTCGAATTGCTTTGCTCTTAACGTAAATAGACTGAGTAATGTTATGCCGCCTTCAAGGGGGATATTAAACATTTGCTGAACGATAATATCTTTAAACGGAATATCACTCGTTGAAAAGTCACAGTCTATTCGTTTAACAAGTTCAATTGCTTTCGCGTCGTAAAATAGTGAGCTATGCTTTTTGCTGATTTGTGCCCGGCCCCATAATGGAAACAGTAGCGTCTGTGATACACCGCCTAACTCAACCTTTATTTTATCCCGTTGCATGTCTGCCATTACTCCTATTGCTTAATTGCATGTTTCAACTCTTTTCGGTGCATTCAGTGATTGCAGTTTATTTTAGTATGCCTAGTATGTTAAACATAATACAAAATAATATAATTTTCCCTCATCAGTGGGCAGGAAGGATTCAAAAAATGCAACATATCGCAACGCTTAAGCTGCCGAATGCCTCGTGGAAAACATGCAACCGATCTGCATTCATTCAATAAGTGTCCAAAGTTCAAAACCGTCACACGCGCATCCTATTGTTCGGCTACCAAGAGAATTTAGCATCCTTGCTGGAGCTAAAAGTACCATACTTCAGATTATCTGTAAAGGAGCGCTTATATTTCTCTTCGTCATCGACGAGCACCAAAAAAAGATGATAAGTAAATGGGATTATCTTGCAAAGCCGGTGACTTAAAATGAAAGCACTATGGAAAGGATCGATAGCTTTTGGACTCGTGAACATTCCTGTAAAACTGTATGCAGCAATAGACCAGAAGTCACTCAAAATGCGGCTCTTGCACAAGGATACGCTTTCACCGATACGATACAAGAAGTGGTGCGATGAGTGCACGCAAGAGGTTCCGCAGGACGAGATAGTAAGAGGGATTGAAGTCTCCAAGGACGAATACGTTGTCATCAGTGAAGAGGAACTTCAGTCCATCCGGCCTGAAAAATCCGACTCGATAGAAATTGTGGAATTTGTTCATTCCCACGAAATAGACCCGATTTATTTCAATTCCCATTATTACGTAGGTCCAGAAAAACCAAAGGAGAAGACATATTTCCTCTTCAGGGAAGTTCTCCACCAAACCGCCAAGTCCGCAATCGGTAGGTTCGTTATGAAGGAAAAGGAACACGTTTGTGCGATTGAAGCTTACCGGCAGGGGATGCTTCTGACAACACTGAATTATACCTATGAGATACGGGACATACTGCAGATCGGCGGTCTTGATGAGAAGCCGGAACTCTCTCGAGTCGAGATGGACCTCGCCAAACAGCTATTAAGCCAGATTGAGGTCAGTGAGTTTGATATCACCAAGTTTCACGATGCCTATGAGGAGGAGCTCCAAGAACTTGTCAGTAAAAAAGCGAGGGGAGAAACAATCGCGATCCAAAAGAAGGAATACGTCAGGACCACGGAAGAGAACCTTATTGAAGCGTTAAAGGCAAGCTTAAAATGATGCTCGCAGCCACTGGCACACAAGAGATCCTGAAATCTGACGAGTACATCTTCGAGCCTAAGCTTGACGGCTACAGAGCGCTCTGCCAAAAAAAGGGAGAACGGCTACGGTTCATATCACGAAATAACAGGGATATTACCCTTGAGTTTCCAGAACTCTCGTTTGGCGATCTCATTAAGGCTGATTGCACACTTGACGGCGAGATCGTTATCTACGATGAAAAAGGAAACCCATCGTTCTCTCGGATGCAAAGACGAAAGCACCACGATCGGCTAGCTACGTATATCGTCTTCGACATCCTCGAACTGGAAGGTAGGGATCTGAAAAGGTTGCCGTTATTAACGAGAAAGCAAATGCTTGCAGACGTCATCGAAGAAGGACGAAACTTGCAGATAATGCCAAGCACCCACAATGGAGAGGAACTGTGGAAAGTGGTAACGTCAAGGGATTTGGAAGGGGTCATGGCAAAGAGAAAGGAAAGCCCTTATATCACAGGACGTTCGAACGACTGGCTCAAGGTCAAACGGGAAAAAACGGTCGATTGCGTTATCGTTGGATATATAACGAAGATAAGGAAAATAGGGTCATTGGGGCTCGGACTCTACGACAACGGGAGGCTCACATACGTTGGTCAGGTAGGTACAGGCTTTCGTGAATCATTACTTGATGAATTGGCAAAGGAGCTTATCCGCTCTAGCAACGGAGTAGTCCTTCCAAAGAATGTTCAACCTGTTGTTCCAAATAAGGTGTGCGAAGTCAGATACCTCGAGTATACAAGAGATCATCGATTGAGAGCACCCGTTTTTTTACGGATTAGAGAGGATAAGCCTCCCGAAGAGTGTACTGTAGACCAGGTGCAGAAAGGTGCTTGACGAGTACGAGAAGAAGCGGGATTTTACGAAGACTGGTGAGCCTGAGCCTGATCATCCCCATGTGCAAAGTGAACAATCCATTTACGTGATCCAGAAGCATAAAGCCAGGCGGATACATTTTGATTTTCGCCTTGAGCACGATGGCGTCCTCAAGAGCTGGGCGGTACCTAAAGGGCTTTCAAACGACCCAGAGGATAAAAGGCTCGCAATCAGGACCGAGGATCATCCAGTTGCCTATGCCACATTTTCGGGCGAGATACCCGAAGGTGAATATGGCGCAGGGACAGTCGAAATATGGGATAAGGGAAAATTTGTCAACATCACTATAAAAAACGGAAGAGTGCAGCCTCTTGGCGAGGCTCTGGAAAAGGGACATTTCATCATCTATCTGAAAGGAGACAAGCTGGAGGGGGCCTACGCATTTACGCGACTTGACACCGGTTGGATGATAGTCAAGAAAAAGGAGGACCAACGCTTGAGCAACCAGATCACCGTTGGCGGGCATAGGATCAAAATAACGCACCCGCAGAAAGAGCTTGATACGGGAATATCGAAGGCAGAGCTCGTGGAGTACTATAGAAAAATAGCACCGTTAATGCTGCCCCATGTAAAGGATAGACTAGTGTCCATGTTCAGATTTCCTGATGGGGTGCGCGGCGAGAAATTCTTCCAAAAAAACATCCCCGACTATTTTCCTGAGTGGCTTGAAAGCAAATGTCTCAAGAATAATGGCAGCACGACCTGTTATATGATCGTTAAGGATGAAGCGGGCATCGTCTACCTCGGCAATCAAGTCATCGTTCCACATATTATGGTAACCCGGGCTGACAGACCGGAAATTCCCGACAAAATGCTCTTTGATTTGGATCCCTCTCAACCTGACTTACCGTCGCTTAAATCAGCGGCACGTAAATTAAAGGGCTTTCTTGAAGCTTTGGGGCTCAAATCGTACATAATGACAACGGGGGGCAGAGGTTATCATATTGCTGTGCCCATTATTCCGGAGCTTGACAACGGAGGCGTTCGAGACTTTGCATCGAAGATAGCTCAAACCCTCACACAAAATGACGCAACTATGACAACTGAACTTATTAAAGAAAAAAGAAAAGGCAGAATCTTCATCGATGTTAATAGATTATCTGCAATGCAGACATCTGTAGCGCCATATGCTGCTCGATCGGAACCAAGACTTCCAACAGCGAGCCCGTTTGCCTGGGACGAGCTGCCCAATATCAACCCAGCATCATATACCATTAGGAACTACCCGAAGGAGGATGCTTGGAGAGATTTCTTTGCTAACGCTGTGTCGATAAAGGACATTATTGAGAAACTCGCCTGAGCAACCCAGCCCAGCCCCCTCCTACTGCAAGCGTGCATGTAGACTCGCTCCTTAAGCAGCGAATGAGCGATATACTTGTTGGCAGCCAAAAGTGATTAGCTAGACATCTCTAACGTCAGCAAAAACGAACGAGTTGAATTAGCTGAAATTTTGAGTTATGTGCGGTTATTGCTCCACGACGCTTTAAGAGGAGATAAGACAAATACGATTTTATTTAGTCAGACAACTTTTATATATTATTCCATGAAATCGTTTATCAATGGTTCTGAAACAATCAACTAACACAGTAACTGAACAGCAAGTTGCTCAATATAATGATAATCTTGAATTATTTCTCAGTCAGATTGGCAAGATATTTGATATACCACACATAATTAATGAGCCACAGGGGAAGCAGCAAATCATCAACTACTACGATAGTAGCAAATTTGGGTTGAAACTGTACAGCGCACAAGGATTTTATCACTACGGGATCAGTTATGACGGGAAACATAAAAAGGAGAATTTTAAAGAACAAGCCAGAATTGTAGAGCGGTACATCCACAACAGTGATGCCAAGAACGTGCTGGAACTTGCTTGTGGGATGGGGGGCAACATGGCAGTTCTTGCGCGTCGGAATCCTGGCGTTATGTTCGACGGAGTCGACTTAGCACTTAAGCCGTTAAAACGCTATGAAAAGATACCAAACGTACGCTTTCAACAAGGCGACTTCCACGATTTAAGCGCCCTCGAGGACGATGCATATGACATCGCTTTTGTTGTGGAGGCGTTGTGCTATTCGACTAATAAACTGCAAGTCTTTCGTGAAGTAAAAAAGAAATTAAAGAAAGATGGGATTTTTATCGTCGTAGATGCATATCGAAGAGATCGTGCAGCTCCATTAAGTCCGTCTGAAAAGACTATGTGGAAACTTATAGAAATGAGTTGGTCTCTTGATAAGTTTGAGTGCATTAAAGACGTGGAGGACTCCATGCGAGAGGAATATTCAATAGCAGAAGCAATTGATTTCTCAGAATGTGTCCTTCCATCTGCGAACAGAATTGCACGTAAATTCCGTTATTATTTCGCCCATCCTATGTTTGCAAGAGTTGCTAATAAACTTCTACCATTTGATGTAGCGAAAGGTTTCATAGCCGCTTACCTCTACCCAACAAGTTCAAGCAGGGAGATCGCGTGTTATTATATTCACGTGTTGAAAAATGATAAACGAACGTAATTTCATATGTATGGTTCTATTTCAATTGTAACACACGTTGGAGCATTTTTTCATGTTCCTTTCTGCCCGGTTTCGCCACCTCTCTTCGGATCTCGTAAAAGTGATTAACAATTCCTCACGATTTCGAGTAGTTCTATACGTGTATGTATTGCATTAGTATTAGTGAAGCTACGTTTTAGCACCTTAATTTTTATAATATGGAGGGAAAAGAAAGAAATCGCGTTGTTACAGTTATTAAATTTATGATACGCTCTCGTAAGCCACACTCTTGGAATTGTTTAAGCAAAGCATATCTGTGAGACCGATCTAAGCAGTGTTAAAGTTTTATAGAAGCATTATCTATTAAATATTAAGGCGTGCAGCCCACGTTATAGAGTGGAGTCCATGATCAGTATAAAAGTTAAACGCGAACTATTTGGTGTTGCTTCGCAGTCTATCAGACTAATTCGAAGGAGCTCATCGAATCTTGCTTCGGAATTAGGAAACTTGTATGATGTGCGCGATATGAGCAACAATTTGACCGGGGGAGCCCAACGGTGGAGGAAGAAACATGAAGGATGAGTATGATGTCATCGTGGTAGGGGCAGGGCCAGGAGGCTCTATCGCGGCACGGACTGCTGCCCAAGAGTGCGATGTACTGTTGCTAGAAAAGCGTCAGGAGATCGGGTCGCCCGTACGCTGCGCCGAGGGCATCATGAAAATGCATCTGACTCCCTATATACAGCCTGACAAAAAGTGGGTTGCAAATGAGATCAAAGGAGTCCGGTTTATCGCTTCTGATGGCACGGTGCTTACCGTATCGGCAGAAGCGCTGGGAATTGGGGAGGTTCTCGGATATGTTTTGGAACGCAAAATCTTCGATAGGGAACTGGCGAAGACCGCGGCACAGGCAGGAGCGCACGTCATGGTGCGCACCCGAGTAACTGGCCTCATCATTGAAAATGGCACAGTAAAAGGCGTTAAGATCAATCGCCTCGGCGAGGACTTTGAGGTCCGCTCAAAGGTGGTTATCGGCGCAGACGGAGTGGAATCACAAGTCGGTAGGTGGGGCGGAATTAACACCACCCTTAAGCTAAAGGACATCGGGAGCTGCGCTCAGTACCTTATGACCGACGTTGATGTGAAAGAAGATTTTTGTGATTTTTACTTTGGCGCAAGAGCACCAGGTGTCTACGCCTGGATGTTTCCCAAAGGCAACAAGGCAGCAAACGTCGGGCTTGGCGTTCTTGGAAGCAAATTAAACCAGAAAAGGCCTATAGACTATCTGAACGAGTTTGTATCGAAGAATTTTCCTGAGGGGCAACCAGTTGAACTGGTGATGGGAGCCTTCCCGTCTAGTGATGAGCTCAAATCTTCGATAGGACATGGATTGATGCTGGTAGGTGACGCTGCACACCATAATATGCTAGGTGGTGGGATTATGAATGCGCTAGAAGGAGGAAAGATAGCAGGTGATGTTGCTAGTAAAGCCGTACGTCAAGATGACTCCTCTCGTAACGTTCTCAAGGAATATGAAAAGAGGTTACATAGCACATATGGTAAAAACCTAAAGCATGCATACAAAATCAGGGAATTCTTATCAGATCTATCTGACGACCAGTGGAACAAGCTTTTAGGGGCATTTAAAGATATTAAACCCGATGCGAGCGTTACAGAGATCATAAGACTCATAAAGCGCTCACTTACGGCAAATCCGAAGCTTCTGTTACTTGCCCCCCATTTACCATTTCTAAGAGA
>CAYYMO010000035.1:0-3658 GCA_964472955.1 uncultured Methanomicrobia archaeon
AAAACTGACTGCGTTATCCCAATATGTTTTTAGTCTTTATGGACGAAATCTAGGCTGATTTTACTACACCTCCTTTTCTTGCTATTGACTAGGAAATAGATTTCCTATTAAAAATGACACGAAGTATTTGATTTTTTTTCTTATATTTATATTTTTCTATAAGTTTATCGCACTACTGCTGTTAGCTGCAATAAGTCTGGATCATCCATGCACATTAGTTAGCTTACTGAAACCTATGATCAGCTTCTCCAACCAAAATATTTATATTTATTGAAAGTGATTTGTAGGCGGAAGTAGGAATCCTCTTTCCTATGATACAGTGTAACACAAAAAATTGAAAACAGCAAAAAGTCACCAATAAAAAATGGAGAAATAATATGGATCGTCAACACAGAAAAACAATAATAAAATGTTTTTTGATAGTAACGTTCGCGTGTTTATTATTTTCAAATATGGCAGTTTTACACGGCCAAAATGCATCAAGTCCAGCGCCTTCTGATCAGTCAAACATCCCACGACCGGACGCCACCGGGGAAAATACCGGCACCGTGAAGGATGTACCTGCAAAGACTCCCGGCGAGCCTACCATGCTTGAATTAGCGAATTCCGTTGGGCACAACATAGTAGCAATTAACATGGTGTGGACGTTAGTTGCTGGGTTCCTTGTGTTTTTCATGCAGGCGGGGTTTGCCTTCGTTGAGACCGGTTTCACTCGGGCGAAAAATGTGGCACATACGATGGGAATGAATCTATTCATCTACGGCTTGGGAGTGCTTGGTTGGTATGTTTGTGGTTTTGCCCTCATGTTCGGCGGATTACCCGCTCTTCCGACCTTGGGCGGATTTACAGGACTTAACAATGAAATCACCATAAGTATCCTCGGGAAGAGCTTCGGGTTATTTGGAGGGCATGGCTTTTTCTTGACCGGAGCTTACGACGTAGGCGTATTTACGCTCTTCTTGTTCCAAGTAGTGTTTATGGATACTGCAGCGACGATTCCTACAGGCGCTATGGCCGAGAGATGGAAGTTCGCTTCTTTTGTCATATACGGTTTGCTCGTAGGATCTATCATTTACCCACTTTTTGGTAACTGGGTCTGGGGCGGCGGCTGGTTGGCGCAGCTCGGAACGAACTTTGGTTTAGGACACGGACACGTAGATTTTGCTGGTTCTTCTGTCGTTCACATGACCGGAGGAGTAATTGGACTGGTTGGTGCGTGGATATTAGGTGCACGTATAGGAAAATATAACAAGGACGGCACCGTTAACGCGATACCTGGGCACAATATCCCAATGGCAGTGCTCGGAACGCTCATCTTAGCGTTCGGATGGTTCGGATTCAATCCAGGATCTACTCTTGCCGGAAGCGACCTTCGTATAAGTGTGATTGCAGTAAATACGATGCTCGCCTCCATTGTGGCTATGCTTGCTGCAACCTTTTGGATGTGGGGAGTACGCAGTGACAAACCTGATCCGTCAATGATGTGTAACGGGCTGCTTGCAGGCCTTGTAGCCATAACTGCACCGTGTGCTTTCGTAAATTCCCAAGGTGCATTTATTATTGGGCTGGTTGCCGGAATACTTGTTGTTGAGGCAGTGTTATTCATCGATAAAAGGCTCAAGGTAGATGACCCTCCTGGTGCTATAGCGGTGCATGCTGTTTCTGGTGCCTGGGGATGTCTTGGTCTTGGACTTTTTGCAGATGGTACATACGGTGCTGGTTGGAATGGAGTCTCTGGAACTGTCACAGGTCTCTTTTATGGAAATCCAGGTCAATTTGTTGCCCAATGCATTGGCGTTGCGACTAATTTCGTTTACGTAGGAGCAATTTCGTTGGTTATTTTCAAGCTTATTGACATCTTTATAGGAAACCGCGTAGATGCCGAGACAGAAATCAATGGTCTTGACATTGGGCAAATGGGGGTATCCGGGTATGAACGGTTATCGACTGATGAACGATATACCCCTTGATGATCAGCCGTTAAACCGACGACTGGTAGGAGGTACACTAGCGCTTCAGCCGCTCAACGATAAAAAAGCGACCTAGTAGAGGGGTAAGTGGCGCTTTAATCGCTAGAATTTACAAAATTCGAGCGACAAAGCGCCTTTTTCTTACGTGTCCTCTCTTCGTCTTAATTAGACTTGTTAAAGAATCATGAATAGGCAGTTCCTGGGTATAAAATTGCCGAAGTAGCTTGAGGAGTGCCAGATGAGAACATGAAGAAAATAGTGGCTATTGTTAGACCAAATAAATTTGAGGCAGTAAAGAAAGCGTTGATAGAAGCTGGATGTTCTGGCATGACAACCACGGGAGTAAGAGGCCACGGCAGGCAAATGGGTATCACAGAAAGGTACCGCGGCACTGTGTATCTGGTCGGTCTCTTGCCTAAAACCGAGATCAACCTAGTCGTGAAAGAAGAAAGCGTTGATAACGTAATTCAGACGATAATCAGCGCCGCTCGAACAGGGACTATCGGAGACGGAAAGATCTTTGTATTCCCTGTGGAGGGAGTCATAAACAAATTTTCTTTACGCCCGTCGCTTCATCTCAATTAAAGTCGTTATCGAATCTCAAAAAAGAGAATTGGGAAACAAAATTGCAAAAGTAACTTGAGGAGTGTTTGGTGAGTGTATGAAGAAAATAGTGGCTATTGTTAGACCAAATAAATTTGAGGCAGTAAAGAAAGCGTTGATAGAAGCTGGATGTTCTGGCATGACAATCAAAGAGGTAAAAGGTCACGGCAGGCAGATGGGGATCACAGAAAGGTACCGCGGCAGTGATTATCGGGTAGATCTCTTGCCCAAAACCGAGATCAACATGGTCGTGAAACAAGAAAGCGTTGATAACGTAATTCAGACGATAATCAGCGCCGCTCGAACAGGGACTATCGGAGACGGAAAGATCTTTGTATTCCCTGTGGATGAAGTCGTGAGGATACGTACCGGGGAAAAGGGCAGAGAAGCTATATAGTGAGTAGTTGTTAAGCTAAAACAAAATAATTAACATTAGTGAAGTAATAGCGCGCCCTATCGAGGGGGCTTCCTTCACAACTTTTTTATTATTTATTGTTTCGTAATTTGTTTTTTCTCTCTCTTCAATCATGATAAGCCCGAACTGCGTAACTTCGATTTTGTATTAGTTAGATCAATATTTGTTACGCCCCGGCGTGTACCTTCTGAATTTCAAAAATTAGATTGAAACGCTTGACTACGTATTTCGTAGTCGCGAAATGAACTTAATAAGTTTGATAAATCTTCCAGGGATCGATACTAATTGTATCGTTGGTTTTTGAATTTTTTTTGTTTATAGAAACTAAATGGGGTGAAGTCACTGCGGTATTTAGTAAGACTGATGCTATCCAGTTAGTCAAAATATTTAAATATCCATGCGAGCCATATCAAACGCCAAAAAGTTTGTTATTTTCGTCAAATTGGTCGCTATCCCCTATTGAATAGAAATTAGCCTTCAGCTAAATGAATGGTGTTCAACGGGATATATAGTTAAATATTAAAGGGAGAATTGGTGATGGATGCGGTTCTAAATTCTGGTGATACGGCGTGGATGTTGATATCCACAGCCCTCGTAATGTTGATGACAGTTCCTGGTTTAGCCCTTTTTTATGGGGGACTTGTCAAGAGAATTAACGTGCTTAATACGC
>CAYYMO010000036.1:0-2542 GCA_964472955.1 uncultured Methanomicrobia archaeon
GTGGGGCGAGACTCAATTTTTATGAGGTTTATTTGTCGTATCGCAAATTCAGAGAGTGCTCCATAGAGCGCTCCAGGCCTATTGCTCATGAGTTTTATTGTTACCGATGTTTTATACTTCCGCGTTCTATCCCTTGTTGTACCATTCTGAGCTATTACAATAAATCTCGTAAAGTTATCTTTAAAATCCTGTATGTCTTCCCTAAGGATCTGCAACCCATAGTGGTGTGCGGCATTATACGAGGTTATTGCAGCAGCTCGCCTGTCATGAGATGCTATTCGAGCCGCGTTTGACGTGCTACTGACCGCTATTACCTCTTTCCCGAAGGTACGCAAGAATTTGTTACATTGCGCAATAGCCTGCCAATGGGAGTAAATAACTTCGATATCTGCTCCTTCTTGCGCAGCTAAACTGTGGTGTATCGGCAACACGATTTCTTTTACGATTTGAACATTTAAGTTAAGAAGCAAGTCTAACGTAGCTCCGACAGATCCTTCTATCGAGTTCTCAAGCGGCATGACCCCACAGTCTATTTCGCCATTGGTAATATCGTCAGCTTCGTCTTCAATGGTGCTGTAGTAACGAATCTGATCCTCAGCATAGCCGAGGTGCAGTGCGGCTGCTTCGGTGTAGGATCCTTCAGGTCCAAGGACGCCAACTTTCATCTTTTGTCATTCTAGCAATCCATCACTCAACCTATTAAGAGTTACCTGAGGCAAGTCGTGAAGATGTGCAATCAGCTACAGTAATGATTGTCGGTTTTTTACGAAGGATATCCTCGAGTGGTATAAGGTGGAAAAATTTATAAAGAATACTGTGTTACTGTGTAACACTATAACATAGTAGTGATGGATGTGTCTATAACGGAGAGTGTTCTCAATGCAAATAGGGAAAATGGTAAGGCTTGAAAGAATAACAAATCGTGACAGTGGAAATATCGTGATCATACCAATGGATCACGGAATATCGATAGGGCCGGTGAAAGGGCTCGTGAACCTCGCCGCCATGGTTAACAAGGTCGCCGCAGGTGGGGCAAACGCTGTTCTAATGCAAAAGGGAATGGTTCCACACGGACATCGTGGATACGGAAGGGACATAGGGTTGATCATCCACATGAGCGCATCGACATCGCTCGGCCCTGACCCCAATGACAAAGTCCTTGTCTGCTCTGTTGAAGAAGCGCTAAAAGTCGGAGCTGATTCTGTCAGCGTGCACATAAACGTGGGATCCGAAACGGAAGCCAACCAGCTTCAAAAGCTCGGCAACGTCGCCGAGAGGTGCACCTACTGGGGAATGCCGCTGCTCGCAATGATGTACCCGAGGGGCGCTAAAGTGGAAGATCAATACGACGCAGAGGTAGTGGCGCACGCTGCGCGGGTGGGAGCAGAGCTCGGTGCTGACATGATAAAGACGAACTACACGGGCGACCCTGATACCTTTAAAACGGTCGTGGAGAGCTGTCCCGTTCCGGTAATCATAGCGGGGGGTCCGAAGGTAGATACCGATGAGGAGCTCCTGACTATGGTCTCAGATGCCATATCTGTTGGAGGAAAGGGGGTTGCGATAGGAAGGAACGTCTTCCAACACGACAGCCCGACAAAAATCGTCCACGCTATTGCGGCGATTGTCCACGAAAAGGCCAGCGTCAGTGAAGCGCTCACAGAGCTAAAAGGCTAAAACGTTGCGTTAAAGATATACAGAATGGACTGGATATACAGAATGGACTGTATGGAGGAGTCATGAAGAGTGTCTGGGTGAAGGCGGATGACGGACCATGGGAAGACAGAAAGAATAAGATAACGTTTGCACTTGAATCGGGCGTTGATTATATTCTCGTAAATGAAGCAGACGTTGAACGGGTTAAAGAGCTCGGCGGCATAAAGATCGCAGCCTTCTATAAGGATGGCACGAGTAACGCTGATGTTCTCGTCGTTGGCAAGGGCGGTGCAGGAGATGGCACAGAACCACTCGGGAAGGAATATATCGGTTCTAACGATTATAATACGCTGCTCACAACAGACAGAGAGTCCGCAGCGTACGTCGTAATTTCCGATCCAGAGCACGAGCAGTTTGCTAAAGACATTGCGATCGCGTGCGCGCACCTCATTGTAATAGGGACTGACTGGAAAGTCATTCCGCTGGAAAACCTCATAGCAGAGCTTACAGGGAATGTTGATATCATAGCCGGCGTGACCACCTTCGATGAAGCGAAGACCGCCCTTGAAACGTTGGAGCACGGAGCTGACGGCGTGCTGTTGGATACTGACGACCTCTCGGAGATCTCAAAAACCGTAGAATTTACGAGAAAGGTCGAACATACACTAAAGCTCGTCCCTGCTGAGGTTACGACGGTTAAGCCTGTCGGAATGGGCGACAGGGTTTGCATAGACACGTGCTCGCTCATGTTCAGAGGAGAAGGGATGCTTATTGGATCTGCGGCAAACGGGCTGTTTTTAGTCCACGCTGAGGTTGAAGAAAGCCCGTACGTGGCTCCGCGACCTTTCAGAGTAAATGCAGGACCTGTACACGAATACATACTCGT
>CAYYMO010000037.1:0-2896 GCA_964472955.1 uncultured Methanomicrobia archaeon
ATCTATTAAATAATTTCTTATCGCATCTCTTATCCCCTCAGACCTTGAGGAGTAGCCACGCTTACTTATCACCTCATCGAAAGCACTAAGCAGATTCGTCGGTAAGGAGATTCCAATCCTCGTAAGTTCATCTTCCAATTCAACACCCCTTCCTTAACTAACTCCAAAAATGTTTTGTTTCATTACAACCGTTTATATGACTTGGAATGAAAAATGTCTATGTAGAAAGACTATACTATTGATTATATAAGCTTTGTATATCATTAAATCTAATTAAATTTATTTCAGCTACGCTATCAACTATTTAACCACAAAAATGAGCAATGTTAATGATTAACGGTAATAGCAAACAGATGAATTATCCCTTTGTGTAAAAAATTATTATGTCGGCTTTACAAATAGGGTTGCGACAAACCACTGCCATAATCATAGTTTCATTTATTGTACAACAAGCAAGCTTAAGTTCTTCGTCAGTTTTAATGTACGGCTCCGAACGTTACTTTGGCAGCATAGCTGACTTTCCTACGGGGTAAATATGACTAAATAAACAATATCGTATCTAGAATCAGTAGCTACAGTCATATTAGCTATGAATTAAAAATGGGAAAACTTCAGCTAGAAACAATTAAAATATGCTGTCTCACTCGATTATTTTCATTAATATGGGCGGAATTTCAATAAGTACATAGTACTTATTTGGGCGATTAGTGGGTTTCCACTTAACCTACCGCTTGGGCATTTTTGGCTTGAAAAAGTAGAATTACTAGTATCTTTCGAACTTATTTTATTCGCGTTCCAACTCCTGCTGTCCAAATCACGGCCACATATTCTCAGTAGAGAGATGCAGAAC
Source organism: uncultured Methanomicrobia archaeon (assembly GCA_964472955.1). Lineage (GTDB taxonomy): Archaea > Halobacteriota > Bog-38 > Methanoflorentales > Methanoflorentaceae > DASPRZ01. The sequence continues at coordinate 851 of CAYYMO010000037.1, forward strand.
AAAGTATAAGTCAATAAACGCACAATTAATACATATTTAGTACATTAATCAAAATAACTCATCATAAAATATTAGAAAAAATTTTTAAAAGGAGGGTCTATCGTCAATATTTCAACAGGAGACACAAAGAATTTAGAAGCTTCATTTGATGCGAGAAAACTAATCATGCATATAATTAATTCGTTAAGTCCATCAAACAAATTAAAAGGCGTCAGCATTGATGATATTGTAAATTATGGAGAGACTCTTGGACTTCATCCAGAAGTTACGATAGGCGTTGCTCAACAACTTACAAAGGAAGACCTAATTACAGAAACGTCAAAAAATCGATTTTTAAACAAATATCCACCCCTGAGCATGGAGAAAGCTGAGACTCTTGCGATAACAGACATTTACGACACTCTTGAACTTGCAAGTCAAACTGTACAATTTAGAAATGAAGAAGAACAACTCGGAGAAATGTCGAAACTCCTCAAGCAAAGCAATTTGGTTATGACTCCAGAACAGCTTTCGCGTATCAGAGAGGAGTATGAGGATATACTAAAATCAGGTGATCCAGACATGTTCTTTAAGGACTATCCAAGCGACACGGAAATTGGAAAGCGCGTCGGAGTTGATAAGCGGAAAGTTCAGGGTGCTAGAGCTCTTTTAGGATTACTAAATGAAAGGGATCTTAAGATGGATTTCAACCGTGACAAGCTGGTCGATTGGCTGTTAGCTCCCAAATCCGTGAGGATGGGTTCTAAAGAATTTGCCGAAGAACTAGGTGTCAGCTATTCCACTTTTAAGCGAAAAAAAGCCTTATGGGAAGCATTTGTTAAGATGAATAGCTCTGATAGTAAATAATTAAGATAGCTTTAATTGAAGCACTAATGAAATTCGTTGTCGACAGGATGCTCGGGCGCCTTAGTGCCTGGCTTAGAATACTTGGGTTTGACACCATAAGTGCGAACTCTTTTAAACGTTTTACAAATTCCCAAGAGGATACATATATACTCAGACTAGCTGAGATAGAAGATCGCGTTTTACTGACAAGAGATGCAGAGCTGTATATGAGAGCCAAACAGAGAGGATTGAAATCCCTCATAGTAATTCAAGGAAACGTGATAAGTCAGTTAAAACAGATAAGAGATATATTTCAAATTAAAATTGCTGAAGAACCTGATGTTTTGCGATGTAGCGAGTGCAATGAAACGCTTCAAATAGCAACTTTAGAAGAAGTACGACATTCAAACGAGATACAAAAGTTAAAACGGATTGGAGTAGAAGTAGAAGAGTTTCTTAAAAGACACAATAGATATTATAAATGTAATGAATGCAGCAAAATATATTGGAAAGGCAGTCACTGGGAGAATATTCTGCGCAGCATTGGTCAACTTACAGAAACATCAAAAAAATAAGCGATCCCGAATTTCAATTTAATTCTAATTCTACATAACAAAAAAGATATCTCTTGATACCAGAGCACGACTCTAAATATGATATGACGATTAGCTCTGATCTTTACCATTATCAAAGTTGCAAGTTAAGATTTTGTTGTTACATCCATTAAATAGAAGTTAACAAATTCTTACTGCTAATTACATCTTTATAATTGTTCATTTCAATTATCGCCCTTTTTATCTTGTTTAATAAATCAACGTGTACAGTCCCTTTGCCTAGTTGTAGGTGCTGACCGTGTTCTCCATCATTATCACTTACGTGATGATATGCAACCTTATAGGCAACAGCTAAGAACTCTTTTAGGGCATCATTAGTGTTGGCATGACCTATATCCACTGTAGCTAGACTTCCACATGATTCCACGAAGAGTTGGTGTTCTTTGACGTCTCTACAAAAATAAATTTTTTTGTTTGGCATATTTTCAATGGATGGAAAAATCCCGACATCAGTCGTATAATCTGTCCACTCGGTCAACAAATCCAATCCATAATTGCGGGAGACATTTATCACCCAGTCGGCGGTCTTCGAAACAAGACCTGGATGCGTAGTAACTGTAGTTGCTCCTATTGCGGAAGCAAAATCAGTAGTCTCTTTAAGTTGTCT
>CAYYMO010000038.1:0-5476 GCA_964472955.1 uncultured Methanomicrobia archaeon
GAAAAATAAGGAAAAGAACATCAGTAGTTCTCTATAAGTGCTTTTTCTGTTACTAACATTTATAATCTTTGAGCGGTTAGGTTTTTTTAAGGAAGGGAAGTTGTATGACTGATGAAAAAAAGGAAAAGAAAGAACTTGCACGTAGAGAAGACTGGATGTACGACACAATGACTGAGATGAGGCGCATGCTCGAGAACGTCCGCTCAAACATGGATGAAGTATTCGGGAGGATGCCATTGCCGACGTGGAGACCGTGGAGGGCGCTAACTCCTACAACGTACCGTGAGCCCTACGCCGACGTTATTGACACGGGAGCAGAGTTAAAAGTAGTTGTCGAGTTGCCCGGTGTGGTGAAGGAGGACATCACTATCAACGCCACAAGTGATAGCGTCGAAATCTCTGCTGAGTCAAAAACCGAGAAGGAAGAAAAAGAGGGAGAATATGTCTATCGGGAACGCGGATATGCATCGTTTAGGCGGATGCTCACCCTTCCTGCAGAGGTCATTCCAGAAAAGACAGAGGCTACCTTTAACAACGGCGTTCTCGAAGTAGTAATGCCGAAGAAAGAGCCGACGCCGGCTGAGAAGAAGGTCAAAGTGGGCGTTAAGTGAGCGATTGAGCGAGTGAGTGAGTGGGTAACACATGGAAGAAGGAAGAAAGTACCCCTTTGAGATCGCCGTCACGCCTGAAGAAGTCGACAGAGGTCGCCATTGGATAACCATACGGTTGACGAACATCGCTACCGAAAAAATCGACGACGTAAGTGCGACGCTCTACACGTACAACTCGTACAACGTCGACGTGTTGCCGAGTGGCTCGTTTCACTATGTGCGGGAAGTAAAGCCTCAGGAAACGAATGTCATGAACTTTCACATTTTTGCAAACCACTCGGGCAGAGTGTACCTTCACGTGACCGGATATCGAGGCGGAAACTTGGTAAGTTGGTACTCGCCCGACCACGAGATCAGAATAGCCGAAGACCCCGCAGAAATCCAGACGTTTTTTGTAAACCGCCCCTATTGGGCCTATGAGGAAACCATTGAGACAGAAACGGTTGTAAAAGCTCGCGCGGACGTTCGCGATCTGCGCCTCGAGGTAGCCGCAACACCACCGTCAAAGAACCACACGCTCATGGACGTCATAGACATCGACTTCATCGCCAAGGGCGGCACGAAGCGGTATGTCAGTGAGATTTTTGCGATCGAAGAGGGTACGTATCTTCTCAGAGCACATCTGTACCACCAGAACAAGCTCATAAGCAGCAAAGAAGCGTCATGCTATGTAGCGCCGTTTGAAGAGTGAGCGAGCACCTCATCATTTGCTCTTCTTGTTACCCCTCCACTTTTTCATTTTGTGGCTCTCTGACCCTCGCCACTAGGGTCTGTTGAGCACGCTGCTCGTGCCAGCCCATGTTAGCTCGTCCCCCAATTGTTGTTGAAGTAAACAGCCCTCTTTTTGAGCTTCATGTTTAGCAACGGCTCTTGCGCGCGGCGGCACCACTGTCTGCACGGATATAGATCGGAGGAACCCGTGTTCTCTCTGGCACTTACTCATCATCGTCTCTCTGCTGGGTGGTTAGGTTGCACGCACGAATGTCAGAAATGTTAATATCATTGACGGGAAACAGAGTACCCGTATGAACAGGAATGTACGCGCGGTACAAGGATATCTCTCGAATTACCTAAGGCGAGACTTTGACAACCCCTTTTACGCGTCCTTCAAGATAACGCACCGGTGTAACTTGCGATGCGGATTTTGCAACGTTTGGGCGACCAAGGTGCCTGATCTCAAGACAGCGGAGGTCTATACGGTAATTGATAACCTCTCAAGCGCGAGCACGTTTACTATAAGTTTTGAAGGCGGTGAACCGTTACTACGGAAGGATATGGGGGAGGTATTGCGCTACACGCACGATTGCTCGAATTATATTTTGTTTACGACTAATGGTCTTCTTATTGACAAGAGACCCTTTGAGGAGTACGCGAAGTACTTTGACTTCCTGCAGCTATCAATCGACGAAGGGCATGGGAATGTGCACCTCTTTGACCGGCTTGGGTATTTTAGTGATCTTGGGATAAAGACGACCGTACAGACGGTAGTCACAAAGCACGACCTCGATAAGATAGAGGAAAAAGTGGAGAAAGCCTACGCGCACGGGCACAAGATTCTCGTTATGCCCGCCTTCGCCTTCGACGGTACTGAAGACTTAACGCCCGATCTTACGCAGCTTCGGGAGATCCTGCTGCGACTAAAGAAACAGTACGGAACCACGCTTACCACGAGCGAGGCGTATATCGACAGCTTTGATAGGCCGTATACGTGTAGAACGCTGTCGATTATGATTGAGCCAAATGGGGATATAGTGTACCCGTGCATGGCGATAGGGACTAAGCTAGGAAATCTCCTTGAGACAGATCTCAAAGATTTGATGAAGTCTGACAGAGCGAAGCAGGACCGACAGAATATGATAGCCTGCAGGAGGCATTGCTTGATCTACTGTCACGCGGAGACCTCGCACCTCATGTCGCTCCAGAATCTCGTACCCTATGCGAGAAATGTTGTGGGATTTCGCCTCTTTGGAGGTGGATAACGTGTTGACAAGGCAAGGTAATAGCCCGACGTAACGCACGTCCCGTAACGGACGTAACGTTAGTATTTATGATATTATACCTTTGCTCCGAGATACGGTGGCAAACAGTAAAAGCTTTGAGGGCGACTCACTTCTCACGGAGGGGTATATATGGGCACGTCCGAATCAGCACAAAAAGAGGCGATGGAGCAGCTCTCAAATGACGTTGAGGCGCACTTACACCAGCTTGACTTTTACCTTGGGGCGGAGGTGGTTGACGCGTTACACGATTATGTCACCTCGCAAATTGCACTCCTCCTCCTCGACTTTGAGGCGATAAAGGGGGAGCTCGCGAGCCAGGGACGTCAGAAAGGGCCGTAGGGTGCACGCGAGTACTATCTGCACTGTGTAGTGCAACGAAGGTACAATGAAGAGATGATATAAATGATAAAGGACGCTCTGCTGTGGGAATCCATAGGGGATGATAAAGTTCACTGTTTTTTGTGCTCACACGAATGCAAGATAAAGCGGTGGGATCGCGGGATCTGCCACGTGAGGCAAAATCTCGACGGAAAGCTCAGCACGCTCATTTACGCGGATGTGAGCTCGATGCACGTCGATCCCATCGAGAAGAAGCCCTTGTATCACTTTTACCCTGGGTCGCAGGTCTTTTCGCTCGGCTCGCTCAGCTGCAACTTTATGTGCGAGCACTGCCAGAACTACGAGATCTCGTTTGCGACCGCGGGACAACTCGGGACGACCGAGGTGCCACCGGAACAGGCTGTCCAGATGGCGCTGGAGCGAAACTGTCGGGGAATTGCATGGACGTATAACGAACCGACGATCTGGTTTGAGTATACCTACGACTCGGCACTACTCGCGAAGGAAGCCGGACTGTATACGGTGTATGTCACGAACGGCTACATGACACCAAGAGCTCTTGACAAAATAGCCCCGTATCTTGATGCGGCGAACGTTGATGTGAAGGCATTCTCAAACGACTTTTACAAGCGCACGTGTCGCGCAAAGCTCGAGCCGGTTCTCAAGACGTGTGAAGGGATGCGTGAGCTTGGGATACACCTAGAGATAACGTACCTCATTATCCCTGGGTTGAACGACGACGATACACAGCTTACCGAATTTTCCCGCTGGGTAGCAGGCGTTGGTGAAGACATACCAGTGCATTTTTCGCGCTTCCACCCTGACTGGCGAATGCTCGAGCGGCCTGCCACTCCTATTAAAACGCTCGAAAAGGCACATACTATCGCCACACAGGCTGGATTACAGTACGTTTACGTGGGCAATGTCCCGCACCGATACGAAAATACCTATTGTCCAAGCTGTGGCGAAGAAGTAATCAAGAGAAGTGGATATTCAATTAAAAAACAAGGTACCGTTTGTCCAAAATGCGGCCTTAAACTCAGAATCGTTGATCAATAGCTCTTCTTGGTGATCTTGACGCACACTCTGATGACTTTTTTGGCCCGCTCGATCTTAATTGCCTTGCGCGCCATAGCTATTTCGCTCATTAGCTCTTTCCCACTCATCCGTAGTTTATGGACATTTTCTGCTATTTAAAATATTCGAAATGATGCAACCACGATGCGAAGCAGTGAGAGACACCATCCCATGAAAAAAGGTTAATAATCACACGATAATATCGATGGTGATGATACTAAAACGATTATCCGATTTGACTGATGCTGAATTCGACCGCATTCTTGATCGCGGCGCCGAAGTCAGGACCGTGTTCGACTACGTCCGGAAAATAGTACAGGATGTCAAGGAGAACGGCGATATCGCAGTAATGAACTATACCCTTGAGTTCGACAAGGCCGACATCGTGGAGCTGAGGGTTACAGAATCGGAAGTCCTTTCCGCGTACGAGAATGCATCACAGGACGTGTTAGATACGCTGTATGACGTATCCGATAATATTACATCGTACCATTTAAAGCAAGTGCGAAGTGATTTCTGGCTACACGAGGTCGCTCCTGGGATTATGTTCGGCCAGAAAACAACCCCCCTTGACAGAATCGGTGCGTATGTCCCCGGAGGGGTTGCAGTGTACCCCTCGACAGCGCTTATGACGATCATTCCTGCAAAGGTTGCTGGCGTTCGAGAAGTAATTGTGTGTATCCCACCAATGCCAGATGGTAGCATACCGGTCGCGACGCTACTGGCTGCAGATATTGCTGGTGCAAACGCCATTTACAAGATAGGCGGTGCACAAGCGATTGCTGCTATGGCGTACGGGACACAAAGTGTTACACGGGTGGATAAGATCGTGGGGCCTGGCAATGTCTATGTGACCGCTGCGAAGCAGATCGTGCAGGGAGAAGTCGAAATCGACTTCCCGGCTGGTCCAAGCGAAATCGCAATCGTAGCCGAGACAGGCACGGCGGAGTTTATAGCTGCCGACATGGTTGCTCAGTTGGAGCACGGCCCACTGTCATCGAGCTTCCTGATCACGACATCGCAAGATCTGGCTGATAGGATAAAAGCAGAGCTTGAAATTCAGATAAAGACGGCGGCGCGCAAGAATGTGATGGACCTCAGTCGCAGCGCCATACTTGTATGTGACACTGTGGATGCGTGTATAGAGTTCGTAAATGACCTTGCGCCTGAGCACCTTGAGCTCATGGTCAACGACCCGATGTATGTCTTAAGCCGGATAAAGAATGCTGGCACGATCTGTGTCGGTCAGTACTCACCGGCCGCCGCCGGCGACTATGCTACGGGTATTAACTCGACGCTTCCGACAGGAGGGGCTGCAAAGTCTGCAAGCGGGCTTAACGTCGATCACTTTGTGAAAAAGACGAGTCTCCAGGTCCTCACAAAGGAAGGGCTGCAGAGTCTTAAGGATCTAATCATTCAAATGGCGAGCATCGAAGGATTGCCAGCGCA
>CAYYMO010000039.1:0-5466 GCA_964472955.1 uncultured Methanomicrobia archaeon
GAATAAAATAAATGACTTACTTAGTATTTTGTGCAGGACGCTATAACCGCTTTATCTCGCTGGATAGTAATCTTCTATTCGTACAATGTCATCAACATGTGGCGTTGAGATGCTATGCATCAGCGAATTTTCCGTCGCTACAATTTTATGCGGAGTTTTTGGCTTGATATGTACCGTATCATTTCTGCCGAAATACTCTTTTTTGTCTTCAAATTCTATGTAACAAGAGCCTTCGAGCATGTAAAGTGATTCCTCTCTATCATTGTGATAGTGATAGGAAGTTGTGTAATTTTCTTTAATATAAATCTCCTTGGTAAGATAGTTCTCAGTAACAATTAGTATCTTCTCATAGCCCCAAGGCTTGTCTAGTCTATTTGCATACTCTTTTTTTATTTCCTCCAGGTCCTTAGTGGTATCAATGGACATCCAAAAAGCATCCTCTTTGTAGTAACCTAACTGATTAGAATCAGCAAGCATCGGAAAAACAGTCTTTTCTATCTCTCCTTTTTCAAAATCGCCAAATGGTATTTCACTATCGAGAGTATAAATACCGCCATTTATGTAGTACTCTAAAAATGGTTTCTCCTTGAACGACTTGATATGGTCCTCGCCGAGTTCCACAATTCCGTAAGGACTTCTCATTTTTGTGACAAACATTACAGCAGGATAATCGCTTGAATCAAACTTCTTCATCATCTTTTTTAGATTAAGATCAGAAACGACATCCCCATTTCTCACCATAACTGTCTCACGCTCATTAATCGAGTCTATGGCAAGCTTTATAGCGTTTAACGTGCCAAGGGGCTTTTCTTCTACAGAGTACTCGACTTTCATGCCCCGATAATTATCTCGATACCTTTCCTCGATTTTTTCGCTCAAATAACCTGTAAGCAGTATTACTTTGTCTATTCCAGCATTTACCATGTCATAAAGCTGTTTATCCAAAATTGTATAATTATCTTGAATTTCTATAAGTGGCTTTGGTATATCCTCAGTGTAAGGTTTAAGCCGTTTCCCATAGCCACCGCATAAAATCATGCCGATCATAATTCTTCAGCATACAATAGGGCAGTATACATTTAAACCTTCTCTTAAGATATGCTGTAAAAACCAAGAGCTTATTTCAGAAAAATGTGCTCAAAAATGCACACACGATTGGAGAGCGGGGTGTATTACTCTTGTCAAATTTCAAGATCTTTCTGCAGGCCTTCGAGAAGTAGAGTCAAATCTTTCAGCTTTTCTGTGGCCCTACCGCTGAAAGATCTTGAAATTGCGGTATTACGTTCAATTTAAAAACAAGTAACATAATCAATGAGCATAATCCTATTTTTTTCTAAAAAAACATTACCCCGAATATATTGTACCAGAAGTACAATCAGTTATTACTGCGAGACCTAAGCGAAGCAATAAGTTAATAATTTTAGTCACCAATTATTGTAACAGACAGCGTGAAAACGAACGAACATAAAAAGACGCGTAAAGAGCTTCTTTTAAATTCGGTTAAAATAGGAAAAATTGGGGGCAATTTGTTTGGAGCTACTCCACCGTCCGCATTTGTTGGGAGGATGGGGTATCCTAACGTGTTTGCGGGACCTCTTGTCTCTCCGCTCATTGATGATCCAAAAATGTTTGACATGCCTGAATCGTGGCTTACATTAAAACGAGAAGACATCGTTGAGATTAGATCAAACCTCGTACGTTCAAACTTTAAGTTGAACGTAGCTGATGCCATGGATCCCACTAGATTGTTACTTGAAACCCAGGAGCTTGCAATGTCTGAGCTTCCTATAGACGTTGAAATAAAGTTTATAAAAAGTCCTAAAACGGAACTCAATTTTGATAAAATCACTGCTCCTATGGGACCTTCTGGAATAATCAGTGATATCCAGATATTAGAAAGCCCAAAAGTACCAAAAAAAATTGACAATCTCGTTTATGATATTGATATTAAAGCCTCAGAAGCAGTTAGTGAACTATATCGGTACGGAGTCTCACCATATCAAATTAGCAGGCTTTTATCGGTAGGATTACTAGGTAGAAAACGGCTGATTGTTCCAACTCGTTGGTCTATCACTGCTGTGGACACAATAATTGGAAACGCGATGCTAAAACGAATAAAAACTTACCCAGAGATCGATGAGGTCAACTTGTTTATATCGGAGAAGTTTGGAAATCATTTTGAGGTAATATTAATCCCTAACCACTATTGCTTCGGATGGACTGAACTTTGGATAACTGACAACGGAAAAGTGGAAATTGGAGACTTGTACGAAAACTACGATGGCAAAAGCTCAAGTATGGATGGGGGTTATTTCGCAGCTAGATTCTCGACACTTGAATATCTTAATAATATAAAGAAGCAAGCCTCAATTTATATTATAAGAGAAGTCCAACCAACATATGATATACCACTTGGAAGCTGGGTGATTAGAGAACTTGTGCGAGATGCGTTTAGGCATGATCCCTTGAAGTTTGAAAGTTTAGCAGAGGCTTTAAAAAGCACTGCAACGCGCATCAACACAGCTCTGATCAATACGATATTCTTAAATAAACACTTGCTCCAGAAAACTATTTTTGATTTTTTTTAATTCCAAATACCTAGCTGCTACTTTTCTTTCGCTTTATAATATAAAGTCTGTTTCAGTAACTGTACATCTTCAAAGCTCAAACAAGGAGGCAGATTTATCCCGTTTTGAAAAAGACACTTCATTGGACTTAGCCGATTTGATGTTCTTACGGAGATAATGGTATCTTTACGAGTATCTTACTTGGAGGTAAGGATCTAAAGACGAATATACGCATAAAGCAGCTAATTTATTGGTTTATAAACTGAATTTGTGCAGAAAAAACGAAATAGGGGTTTTTACTGAGGATGGCTAAATTGTCATATTAATTCAAATTTACGTGCGAATTATTTTCAAATTACAATTATTTTAAAAGTTAAAATCAAACACTAATTTATTGGGAAAGCTTTATGAAATGTGAGAATTAGATTATCTACACTTAAGAGGTGGATCGATTGTGGTTGTTAAAGTGGCAGTTAACGGTTATGGGAACATAGGAAAACGTGTAGCTGATGCAGTAGCCAAACAAGATGACATGCAATTAGTTGGAGTTTCAAAAACGCGGCCAAATTTTGAAGCATTTGTAGCTGTCGAAAAGGGATACCCTCTCTATGCTTCAGAATCTGACAAAATTGCGGGATTTAAAGCTGCTGGGTTGGATGTTGCAGGAACGACTATGGATTTGGTAAAAGAAGCAGATATTGTCGTCGATGCGACGCCAGAAGGAATGGGCGCGAAAAATCTTGAAAATATTTATAAAAAAGTCGGAGTGAAGGCCATATTCGAAGGCGGCGAAAAACATGATGCCATCGGATTTTCATTTAACGCATATTGTAATTACGAAAGAACTCTAGACAAAGATTATTCTAGAGTGGTCTCTTGCAACACTACAGGGCTTTGTAGGTCATTATACGCCGTTAACAAGGTAGCTGGTATTAAAAAGGTAAGGGCGGTGCTGGTACGAAGGGGAGCAGACCCACTGCAAATTAAAAAGGGTCCGATTAATGCAATCGTGCCCAATCCACCTACAATTCCGTCTCACCACGGCCCTGATGTAAATACGGTCGTGCCGGAGTGGAAAATAAACACAATCGCAGTTTTAGTGTCTACGACATTGATGCACCAACACAACATCATGATTGAAGTTGAGCGCGATGTAACACGAGAAGATCTACTCAGAGAATTTTACAGCTTAAGACGGATTATGCTTGTACGAGCGAGCGATGGCTTAGGTTCAACAGCAGAACTTATTGAACTTGGAAGAGATCTTGGGAGGCCTAGATATGATTTATGGGAGATTCCAATCTGGGAGGAAAGCGTTAACGTTGTTGACAATGAAGTTTTTTTCATGCAAGCAGTACACCAAGAATCGGATATAATATTAGATAACATCGATTGCATTAGAGCAATGATGGGCATAGAGAGAGATCCATGGACGTCAATAAAAAAGACGGATGAGGCTGTAGGTGTGAGAGGTTCATTTCGCCCACCACAATGTTTAGCAGATAACCCCGAGGAATTAAGAGAGATACACAGAAAAGTTTGGGGGTTAGAATAAGCGAAGTCGAAAGATTAACCCGTGCTTGCGTAATGATTTAAAGCTACGTCACACGAACAAACTTCTCTTTATAGTAGTAGCCAAAACAGAGGGCTCATGGAGTGCGATGGCGACTTTTTGACTCTTGATGATTTAGATTTTAAAGATAAGACAGTGCTTTTGCGAGTTGACATAAACGTACCAGTTGATAAAGACACAAAAAAGATCTCAGAATCAAAGCGTATAAGTGAATCTATCAAAACAATTAAAGAGCTTGCAGATAAAAAAGCGAAGGTCGTAGTCCTGGCACATCAAGGGAGAGCTGGCGATTATGATTTCCTTCCTTTGGACCAACACGCTGACGCTTTAAAAGACTTATTAAAAGAGAGATTTGACTACGTAGACGACACCATAGGCATAGCTGCACGAGAGAGAATGAAATCGTTACAATCTGGAGAAGTTCTGCTTCTCCAGAATATCCGATTTTTAGCTGAAGAAACACTCGAACTACCGGCGGACGCACACGCGAGAGGGATACTAGCAAGCAGGTTAAGTTCTCTCTCAGACCTATTTGTCAACGACGCATTTCCTTCAGCTCACAGATCACATGCTTCTATCGTGGGTCTCGCGGCAACACTTCCTTCAGCTGCAGGAAGGATAATGGAAAAAGAGCTTCTTTATGATAGGCAAGCAATTATGAACCCAAAGCACCCAGTCGTTTACATTCTGGGAGGTGGCAAGCCTGACGACAACATCGAAGTGCTCAAACATGGATTCCAAAAAAGTATAATAGACAGGGTTCTTTCGTCTGGGGTGCTCGGACTTCTCTTCATGGTGGCGCGTGAGTATGACCTAGGTGAAGAAACAATTAATTTTCTGAGAGAAAAAGGCCATCTTGAGCAACTTCAAGCGGCAAAAGATCTACTTATAAAGTACGGTCCGCATATAAACGTTCCCGTTGACGTGGCGTATAAATTCAATGGTGAAAGGGTTGAGATAGCAACAAAAGAGCTGCCAGCAAAAGGTATCATAGAGGATATCGGAAAGGGAACAACTCAGATATACAAAGCGATTATAGAAGCAGCGAAGACAATGGTGGTAAAAGGTCCACCAGGTGTTTATGAAGATTCTGACTTTGAAGTTGGCACAAAAGAAATATTGGAAGCGATCAGTAAATCTGATGGTTTCTCACTTGTTGGTGGCGGACATACACTCTCCGCAATAGAGTCTCTACGCATCAACGAAAAAGGATTTTCGCACATAAGCCTCGGAGGCGGGGCTTTGATTAACTACCTTTCGGGGAGAAGGCTTCCAGCATTTGAAGCACTGCAACAGGCAGCCAAACGATATAAAGCCTAATTCTAT
>CAYYMO010000040.1:0-5690 GCA_964472955.1 uncultured Methanomicrobia archaeon
TTACGGACTCTGTTCCGTACTTTGACGTTACGCCTTTGGATATCATAAAGGGACTTGCAACGGCGAATGAAGCGCTAAAGCTCCCGACGTCAATTCATCTGCACTGCAACAACCTGGGACACCCCGGCAACTACACGACGACGCTTGATTCAATTAAGCTCCTTGAAAATGTGATGCCACACAACAAAGAACTCCGAGATCAGGTGTTAAACTTCGCACATATGCAGTTCCATGCATATGCAGGAACGACGTGGAAGGACTTCGAGAGTGGTGCTGACAAGATCGCTGACAGTATAAATAAGAACAAGAATATGACCGTCGATGTCGGCTTCGTCACACTTGACGAGACAACGACAATGACTGCTGACGGCCCGTTGGAGTACTACCTTCACAACACTAACCACCTCAAATGGGTGAACTCAGACGTTGAACTGGAGACTGCTTCTGGAGTTGTGCCATACGTGTACAGCCCTAAAATACACGTTTGCGGTATCCAGTGGGCTATAGGACTAGAACTCGCCCTCATGATCGATGACCCGATGCGGACCTTTATCACGACTGATCACCCGAACGCTGGACCGTTCAGGAGCTACCCGAAGATCATCAGCTGGCTTATGTCTAACCAAGCACGTCTCGAGCGCTTAGAAACGCTCCACAAGTGGGTACCAGACAGGGTCAACATAGGTGGATTGTCGAGAGTGTTTGACTTCTATGACATCGCCAAGTCCACACGCGCAGGACCTGCGAGAGCCCTTGGCTTGGGCGACTCGAAGGGGCACCTTGGCATTGGTGCGGACGCTGATGTTGCGGTGCTGGACTACAATCCAAAGACAATGGATCCAACAACTGATCCTATCGGAATACAAAAGGCGTTTACCAATACTGCCTGCACCATAAAGGGCGGCGATATTGTGGTCTTAGATGGTGAAGTGGTCAGTAAGGGTAACAAGCGAACTATCTGGGTCAATGCAATGAACGGAACAGTGGATCCACAGGTCATGCACGATATCGAAAGTAAATTCCTCCGATTCTACAGTGTGACGATGAATAACTACCCTGTTCAGGATGCGTACATTCGCAGCAGTCTTGAGATCAAGCCAGAGGTAGAGGTGCTGTAAGATGAAAAAGATCAGCTTAAAGCCCAAGGAAAAAGACTATTTGTTTCTTGACGCTGACAACATCACTCCTGACAACTTTGCTGGGAAGACGCTTGAGGAGATCAGGGCAATTGAGATATACGAGGGCAACAGGACTTATGCCCTCGGAGACTATTTCGATGTGACGGGAGAATCGGATCTCGATCCCAATGAAATTGGGATAGTGATTGACGGCTCAGTCCCAAAAGTGAAGTACATCGGCATGCGGATGTCAGCTGGAAAGATCCTTGTCAAAGGATCGGTAGGAAGCTATGTCGGCGGTTGGATGACAGGCGGTTGGATAAAAGTCAACGGTGATGCTGGTGTGTATGCAGGAATTAGCATGCAAGGTGGAGAGCTTACCATTGACGGCAACGCTGGAGATTACCTTGGTGCTAACTACCGAGGCGACTGGCGCGGCATGAAAGGCGGCAAAATCGTTGTAGGTGGCAATGCCGGAAGTGACATAGGAGAGTTCATGCTTGGAGGCGAGATCGTTGTCAAAGGCAACGTCGAGCTCCAAGCGGGAATACATGCCAATGGAGGCAAAATCATCGTAGAAGGCGACGCTGAAAGCCGTGTCGGAGCTCAGATGACAAAAGGTGAAATTGTCGTACTGGGGAAGATCGGATATTGGCTTCCAGGCTTCATCTATCAGAAAGATGACCAGCTAGAATACGATGGCACGATGTACAACGTTAAAGTATATCAGGGAGACCGCGGCGACGGAGGAAAAGGAATTTTATATTATGCGGGAGCTTAATCAAGCTTCCCTTTCTTTTATCTTTTATTGCTTATTTTCAAATTTTTTTAATGAATGTGACCAATCCAATAATAGTGGCTGTAGGTAGCATTCATTGGTCATATTTCAGTTTTCAACTCCGTTTCTGTAATGTTGAGAAAAACATCTTCTAAAGTCGATCGTTTCATTTCTAGTTCCTCAAACGGGATACTATTATGATCTAAAAGCTCTACGATCTCACTAAGATCGTTCTTTTCGGTAAGTGGAACAATTACATTACCGTTTTCAAGTTTCGAGTTACGCCACTTGGCCTTTACCACTTCAAGCGCGAGTGACCCCCCTCCATGTATGATGAGAGTACCACGCGAGCTGTAGTGATTGATCAAATTAGCAGGTGAGTCTATAGCCTTAATAGTTCCATCTAGTATTATGGCAACAGTGTCAGCTAACGTCTGTGCTTCTTCCATATAGTGTGTTGTGAGAAATACTGTCTTGCCCTGATCACGGAGGCTTTTTATGACATCCCAGACGCCTCTTCGCGACTTGGGATCTAGTCCTTCTGTAGGTTCGTCTAGAAAGACGACTTCCGGATTGTTGACTAGGGCTATTGCAACGCCAACGCGCTGCTTTAAGCCTCCGGATAAGTCTTTGTACTGTGTGTCTGCCTTATCCACGAGATCGATGTCGCGGATAAGGTCGTCAACGGCCCTTGTTCGATCGTAAAGTGCCGCAAAGTACTGTAAGTTTTCCCGTACCGTCAACCTGTCAAAAGTATTGAACTCTTGAGGGAGGACTCCGATGCGCTTCCGAATTTCATTTTGATCTCTACTTATGTCAAGTCCTAAAATGTGTGCTGATCCACTTGACGGTTTTCTCAAACATTCAAGCATCTCTACAGTAGTTGTCTTACCAGCCCCATTGGGACCTAAGAAGGCAAATATTACGCCGAATGGTATTTTAAACGATATCTTGTTTACTGCTGTGAGCTTTCCATACTGTTTTAAGAGGTCGTCAACTACGATGGCATATTCAGCTTTATTCCCCCTATCATCCATTCTGCCACCTACTTCCTCGTTATTAGTGCGTTTAAAGACTTTGTTTGGTATTTTCATGCACTTTTGAGGTCAACATTATCTAAAAAACTATCTAACTTCTCCCCTCGGCGTTAGTAACAAAACATCCTCAAGCATTTCGTTAAAAATGCAAAATATATACCTAAGACTTTGAAGCAGTGATTCACAAAACCCAATAGCTTCCACTCCTGGATTGAACGAATAGATTCCGGGTTCATCTGACAGTAAATATCGATTAGGACTAACCTCAAAAAACAAGAAATCCGTTGCAAGATACATCCGGAGCTTCCAGAAGTAACTTTCCCTTGAAATCAAATAATCATATAGGGAATCATCAATGATTTTCGGATGTATTTTTTGAATTTCTGGAAATTTTGTCTGTGAACGCAGTTTCTCTATGAAGGCATCATTAAGAAAAACGTGTGAATCTACAATGCCGAGATCAAACAAGTCATTCATTGTAGCTGCGAGGCTATCAAGCACGCTTTTGGCTTCAAATATCAGGGCCTTAGCATTTGCATATGCTTCATTATACGCCTTTGCTTTTTTTAATAAATCGAAATGGTAGGAAGTTGCATCCAAACTGTTAACTGCAGAGTCGAAGTACTTGTAAAATGTGAAGGGCAGTGTCATCACCAATTATCTATCAATACTTTTGATTATCACTATTCAACATTCAAAAATAATCCAAATCTTAAATATTTTCCGTGTATCTTTCAAGAATTTTTAGTAGACTTATATATAATTATATTTTTGTTGTTATACTTTAGCAATTGTGATACCCCTGTGTAGAACAGATTTATAACAGCGACGACATACTATCAGTTATATGTTCATGTGCGACAAATACAAAATGGACGCATATAAAGCACGTGGGATCACCCCCCATTATGATGCGTTATGCAACGATGATTGTACCCTAAATTCAAGCACTGGGGGTCATTGCGAGCACTTATATTTGCTAATCCAAAATGAGTTTGATCGGACGTACTCAAACCTCGGAATCCCGGTTGTTGAGGGGCCAACAGCTGTTTTAAAAACCGAAGTCCAAAATATCAGTGAACGGATTAATATGATTGGCGTTGATAGGATTATGGACAGCGCTTTTGAAATATCACTTATACTCTCTGAGATTACTCAAGATGGTCACTTAAACATACCCAACGATGTCCTTAACGACATCGCTTATTCAGTTGTGCTTGGGCTATTTTTAGATAATCCTGAAGAAGTTGTAGATCGCAAGATGCTCAGGGCTTTAAGTTTGATTAAGGAAATGGCCCCTGATAGTTTTAATCGCTACTATGCTGGATATCCGAATGAAGATTTCTAGGCGGTTTGATCGAAGTAACTAAATTTAAAGCTGAGGGTATTTATCGCAATTATTTACCACTTTAGCTCCCGTTGATCGCTAATTCTTTGTCCGTTCTTGACTCTATTAGTGGGCAAGCAAATGAATATCGGATTTAGAACTAATTTTAACATGTTATGTTAAGTGTCCAATGAAGTATAATTTAAACGAGCATAATCAGTGGCGTTCTTATTAGTCTTTATTTATGCCAATTAAATTATGGCTTGAGGTTGAATGTAATAATGATCAGATCTAAGAAAATACATTTCAAAATCGGACTATAAAAGAGTAAGCAATACTCCGCTCACTAGCGGTATTGTAATGTTGTCATCGATGTATTGCGGTGTTGTAAGTTCAACTAGGGCAATTATGAGTGCCACGAAAAAAGCCTTCCACGTTGGTAAAAAAAATATTAGCAGTATTAATGTTGTAATAAAAAATGCTGTCGTGCCCTCTAATGTTTTATTTTTGACAATTTTATGCTTGCCTAAGTAGTGACCTGCTATTGCGGCAATTCCATCCCCGACTGAAAGAATTAGGATACTCAGCGCTGCATAAAAGCTGCTGAATAATAAAACAGCTAAAAAACATCCGACTAAGAACATGATTCCACCTCTAAACGGAAATCTGCTCGGTCGATCAAGCGTCGTGGATACCCACTCGAGGATGGGGATATCATATTTCGCAAAAAGATACGCCGAAACCAACCCTCCAAAAATTAACACAAGAATGAACAAGAGTACGGCGCCTTTAGGGAAAAGAATTAGTAAACAGAAAAAAATGATGCCGAGAAATATATGCAGGAATTTTCTACGTATTTCGAGCATTAGCTTACTTTTACGTATTTTGAGCATTAGCTTACTTACACCCTAACGCGATAAAATGTTACCTATTGGGTCTTCTAAAAAACGCGTATCAACAATAAATTGCCAAACCATCTCAATGATGAATCGTAAGTGACATGTTAGACTGTTACATGCTAAACAACAAAAATCGATAGCATATTCTGTATCATCTTAACGCAAAACGTATTTATAGATCAAACTGAAAAAAAAAACCTATCCGTAGAATTTCATGATTTTCAATTTCGCTCTTAAAGCTTAGTGTGTTACATCTTTTTAATTGTTAAATCGTTAATCTTTAATTAAGAGATGGTTAATTAGCACCATAGATTAGTGATAGGAATGATAAGTGTGGAAACAGGGATATTACTTGTTATAATTCTAACACTAATATTTACTGTTGTGTTAGTTGGAGGAACGGCAGTATTTCTTCTTTCAAGTGCTCGTGCAATTGTGCACCAACAATCGATAGGAGACCTTTATAATAAGGCGAATATAAAAAAGGGGGCTCAATTTAAACCTATCTTACACAACTATGGTGCAGTGTTG
>CAYYMO010000041.1:0-3739 GCA_964472955.1 uncultured Methanomicrobia archaeon
AAGCGACATTCGTTCCTTTAACAGGTCAGCCATCTCGCCAATTTGCTCATCTTGTATCTTCGTAAACGGCATTTGCGGCTTAGACAGCTTAACGGGAGCTATTTCAACCGTTGCATCGTCAAAATACGTAGACGTCAGATCAAGTTGTGCTTGCACTCGCTGCATCGTGGAGGGCATAACTGGCTCAAAAAATATGGAGAGCGCTTTTATTATCTGAAGGCTGTTCTTCAACACGTTAGCACAGGCGTTTCTATCGACCTTTATGAGTTTCCAGATCTCATGTGACTGGAAGTATGTATTCCCAAAATCAGAAAGCGCCATAATCGAGTCAACAATTTTCTTGAATTCAAAATCCTCAAGTGCATTTATTATCTTTTCCTTCGTCTCGATTATCCTTTCAAGAACTTCTTCTTCAAGCTCTCCGTCGGGAATTTCGCCGAAGTTCTTTTGAGCGAAGAGTAGCGTTCGATATATGAAGTTCCCAAGTGAGCCAACGAGTTCGCTGTTTACCTTTTCACCGAAGACTTTCCACGAGAAGTTCAGCTCCTTCGTGTGAGAGGTATAGCCTGCGAGGTAGTACCTCAACTGATCGGGGTGAAACCCCTTTTTGAGATAATCCTCATCTAGCCATACAACATATCCGCGACTCTTCGAAAATGTCTTGTTATCGACTTTTACCATGCCAGACGCTACAACCGCTGAGGGCAAGGTATAACTTGCACCTTTGAGTATCGCTGGCCAAAAAACGCAATGGTGGTATATAATATCTCCTCCGATAAAATGAGTGATCCGAGAGTTGCCCCTCCAGTAATCCTCCCACTCATCGGTGGCCTCCTCAGTAAAGGAGATGTAACCAATCGGAGCGTCGACCCACACGTACACTACAAGGTCCGTTCCTGGAAATTTCACCCCCCAGTTAAGGTTTCGTGTGATGCACCAATCGTTGAGTTCGTGAAGAACCCACTCTCTCGCATAATTTCGAGCATTTGAGGTCCCACCGAGGGTTTCCAGATAGTCGAGTAAAAAGTCCTTGAATTCAGAGAGTTTGAAGAAGTAGTGCTTTTCAGGCTTGTACAGCGCTTCAGCGTTGCAAACCTTACATTTTGGGTTCAAGACTTCGCCAGGCTCAAGATGTCGTCCGCATCCCTGGTCGCACTCGTCCCCACGCGCAGGCATGCCACAAAAGAGGCAGACACCTTCCACATACCTGTCGGGGAGAAACCGATCGCATTCTGGGCAATATGCAAGCTGGATTATCTTCGAATAGATGTAGCCTCTCTCCATAAGGGTCCGCACTATCTCTTGCGTCCTAGCGTGGTTGGTTTGCGAATCTGTGTTCCCATAGTGGCTGAATTCCACTCCGAGCTTTTTAAATGTCTCTCCCCAGTACTCGTGATAGCGCTCGGCAAATTTTTCAGGCGTTGTGCCGGCCTCCTCAGCATTAATCACGATAGGTGTACCATGGGTATCGGAGCCACAGACAAACAACACGTTGTACCCAAGCTTCCTAAGACATCTCACATAGATATCTGCAGGGATATATGTCCTAAGATGTCCTATGTGGCACGGCCCGTTCGCGTACGGCAGACCACAAGTAACTAAGATTGGTATATTCTCCTTTATCTCCAGTTTCATTCTGACGAGTCCTTATTTCGATTTGAATTTGTGCGCTCAAATAACTTAAACAGATGCTTCTTGCTTTTAGGCTTTTAATCTTTTAGGTGCCTTAACTTTTATAGTTTTACAATCAAAAACAAACTCGTAGCTTTTTTAAATGATTCACATTTCAAATTCGATCGTAGCATTTGTCGCGGTGTCGAATTCGGACACGGACATCACCACCAACATCCACCGTCGATTCTGAAATGGTGACGCTGCTACGACCTCTAAACCGCGGACAACTCCATAGTTTGGACCATCACGCATCCCCTCTGAAGTCCACTTTTAGCACGTGTTTTTTACGCGGCATTGTTTAAAAAAATATCCAGCAGCTCTCCAATTCTCATCTTTTCGATAATGTGATTCATATGCCCAAACACTCCGGTATCAAAGTCGGTTAAGGTCTCAACTTGGTGGACCGCTAGCTTTGTACCGTATCGCGTTTGCGACTCAAAGATTAAATACGCGTAAGCGGCATTATCTGTTCGTTATGGCTGTCCTCCGCCGATGTTCGCTCAACTACGGTGGAACCCAAACTTTCAATATCACTTTTGATCAGTATTGAGACTTTTTATGTCACTAGATGGCTTGCCCTACCTGAAGTAGTAGTAAACGGTAACTGTCTGCCTCAGTAACGGCTCTATAATGTATGTCGACGGGTGTGCGAAGTTTGTTATTGTTCTCTTGCTTGTTAATCGATATATGCGCCTCTCCAATATTTGTTGATAGAATTCTAAAAAGTGTTAGCGTTATGTCCTTGCTACCCAAATAACTGAATTTGTGTATGAATATGATTGCGTTGCAGTCGTAAACTGTATCCGCATACTTCTTTGCATGTGACGCCCCACCACAAAATGGTAGCGACCAGAGAGACTGCTGTCAGCTCTACAACAAGTTACTTTCCATTTATGTCACGGTATTTTTACCAATAGCACTTCGAACATATAGGAGATGCTGATGCTCGATGAGCTATTGCCAAAATGATATATAAACTTGCGATATTAATGATACGACTGGACACCAATTTCGGCTCCATCGTCCGTCTGCCGTAAGATCGAAAAATGAGTTGCCAGTCCCTTCTATTTTACTGTGCACCGCTTTTTCCCGCAAAACAGCCCTTAAGCACAGATAGAAAGGTTGTATACGTTTTATTGTGTTAATTCAGTTAATGAGCGCTCACTTTTTGGTGGATTCTCTTGCTCTCTTCTGCGCGCTTCTCCTTGGTTATGTCTTCGCAAACAATGACCGTGTATTGTGGGTGACCCCGATTGTCTCTGACTAATGTTATACTCTGACGCCCCCAAATGATTTTTCCGTCTTTTCGCACATACCTCTTATCTATTTGATAGTTGTCTCCCAAATAACTGTCAGTCTCACCTTTCATCAGGTCTTTATACAAGTTCATGTCAAGGTCCAGATCTTCAAGATAGGTAAACTTTGAAAAATGGACTCCCACCAGTTCTTTGAGGGGGTATCTGAGGAAACGGCAAATGGCGTTATTCGCCATTAGGATACAGCCATCTAAATCAAAAAGGGCTACTGGTAAAACTACATTATTGAAAATCGAACGGAACCGCTGTTCACTTTTTCGCAGATTATTTTCTGCTCTTTTGCGCTGCTTCTCACGCTCTATAAATTCTATCGCAAAGGCAATATCATCTGCCAGCCGTTTTATCAACTGAATTTCCTCGTCATCGAAGAAATGTTGCTCATCCGCATAGAGAGTTAAGGCCCCTATAGCGCGCGTCCCTATTTTCAACGGGAACGCAGCACAAGAGCGGTAGCCTCGTTTTAAAGCTTCGGCGCGCCAGATTTGAAGTCGAGGGTCATGCTCAAAATCATTGCAAATGACATATTTCCCCTCGCGAAGTGCGGTTCCTGTCGGACCGCGACCCTCTGGGACGTCTTTGACGGAAATAGTAATGGAATCGAGGTACCCCTCATCAAACCCCCAGTAAGCAATTGGCTTTACTAACTGGGTATCAGACTCTGCCTTGCCAATCCAGGCCATCCGAAACAACCCGTCCTCGATAGCAATGCGACACGCCTCTTCGTACAGTTTCTTTGGTTCACGGATGCG
>CAYYMO010000042.1:0-3188 GCA_964472955.1 uncultured Methanomicrobia archaeon
GCGATTCTCGTACCGAATGAACTGAAGGGCTACGTTCTAGTTGAGACCATTTCACAACCTCTCCTAGAGCAGGCAATTCAGGGGATACCGCACGCACGGGGAGTGGTAAAGGGCAAGACTGACTTTGCTGAAATAGAACACCTCCTGACACCTAAACCGGCAATTGCTGGGATTGAAGAGGGTAATATTGTTGAGTTGGTGGCCGGACCATTTAAAGGCGAAAAAGCCCGTGTAAAGCGCATTGATGATCGTCGTGAAGAGATTACGGTGGAATTATTTGAAGCGATGGTCCCGATACCGATTACTGTGAGAGGGGATCACGCGAGAGTTTTGAGTAAGGAGGAACAAGAATAAATGGCTGATGTAGTACAGGTACTGATACCTGGAGGGAAAGCAACGCCCGGTCCGCCAATCGGACCTTCTTTAGGGCCGTTAGGCATAAACGTAAAAAAAGTTGTAGATGATATGAACGCTCAAACGGCATCATATAACGGGATGATGGTGCCCGTTACTATTACTGTCGACGATAACAAAAATGTCACTCTTGAGGTTGGGACCCCGCCGACATCGGCGCTGATACTTATGGAGGCGGGATTAGAAAAGGGCTCCTCCACAGGAGAGATTGTTGGGAATCTCACAATCACGCAAGCAGTTAAAATAGCTCAGATGAAACGTGAGAAATCGTTGTCTTATGAACTAAGAAACATTGTGAAAGAAGTCTTAGGAACGTGTATCTCTATGGGGATCTCTGTTGAGGGGAAAACGCCAAAAGAGGTGCAAAGGGCGATAGACGAAGGGAATTACGACAGTCAGCTTGAAGATCAATCTGCTTAATCTTGTAGAAAGATTAAAGTAAAACTTAAACGAAATGGAAATAGACCGTAGAAGATCATTCTGGTGGTCGGTTAACTACGGAGGTAGGCATGGTAAATGAAAAGATATTAAATGCAGTAATTCAAGCCGTTGAGTCTGCGCCACAGAGAAAGTTCTCAGAAAGCATTGATTTAGCGATAAATCTAAAAAACATTGACTTAAGTCAGCCGAAGAACAGAATTAATGAGGCAATATTGTTGCCAAACGGTCGCGGTAAGTCAACTAAAGTAGCTGTTTTTGCGAAGGGCGATCTTGCAATTAAGGCCCAAAATGGCGGAGCTGACTTGGTTATCTCTCCTGATGACATAAGCAAAATAGGTGGCGATAAAAAACAGATGAGGGCAATTTCCAGTGGCATCGATTTCTTCTTGGCAGAAGCACCACTCATGCCCTCGATTGGTAAGAGCTTCGGACCGATTCTGGGACCTAAGGGTAAGATGCCCGACCCCATTCCATCTGCTGCTGATCCTGTACCTATTATTGATCGCCTCAAGAGGACGGTGAAGGTGCGATCCAAGGATAAGATAACTTTTCATGCACTAGTCGGAAACATGCACATGCCGCCTGAAGAACTTGCGGCGAATGTAGAGGCTGTGATAAATACAATTGAGTCAAAGCTTGAAAAAGGCACGCAGAACATTCGTTCAATATTTGTAAAGACGACTATGGGGCCTGCTGTGAGGGTGATGTGATATGGGATTTGCTTACAGCGTCCATCGGCCGGCTTGGAAAGATAAAGAAGTTAAAGAATTGAGAGACAAAATCACCGGGAATACAGTTTTCGCAATAGTCAGTATACAAGGCATCCCTGCACAGCAATTTCAGAAGATAAGGGCTGAGCTTCGAGGAGTTGCGGAATTAAGGGTTACGAGAAACACGCTTATCGATCACGCTCTTAAAGAAATTGGCGCAGATACAGCTGAACTATTTAAAAGTGTCGAAGGACAAACTGCTCTTGTCTTTACTAATGAAAATCCTTTTAAACTTTTTCGATTACTTGAACAGAGTAAAACCCCTGCTCCAGCAAAAGGAGGAGACATCGCCCCTCAGAATATTGTCATCGAGAGGGGGCCTACGCCGTTTAGGCCTGGGCCGATCGTTGGAGAGCTTCAAACTGTAGGCGTTCCCGCTGCGATAGAGAAGGGAAAAGTTATCATTCGCGAGAGTAAGGTAATCGTTAAAGAAGGAGAGAAAATAAGCCCAAGGATTGCTGATGTGCTCCAGAGGCTTCAAATTAACCCGATGGAGGTTGGTTTATATCTCCGATCTGCTTATGATGGCACTACTATTTACACTTCGAATGATCTCGCGATTGATGCCCAAGCGTACTTCGACCAATTCTTGAAGGCGGTATCGAATGCGTTCCACTTAGCGATGAATGTAGAGTATCCGACGACGATGACCATGACTCCTCTGCTACAAAGAGGTCTGTTGGTGGCACGGGGTCTTGCTCTGAAAGCAGAGATATTCGAGCCAGATGTGATGGATGCCCTCCTTTTGAAGGACTACAACGAGGCGCTTGCAATTGTCGTACTACTTCCTGATGAGGCATTAGACGACGAGCTTAAGGTTCTTAAAGGTCAGTCAGAAGCTATTACAGTTCCCGCTCCGGAGGTTCGGAAAGTAGAAGAAAAGGTTGAAGTGAAAGAGGAAAAAGAGGAGGAACCCGACTTTGCCGGTTTGGGGGCATTGTTTGAATAAAATTAGAGCTAATAAATTTAAAGAAGGTGATATTAAAAATGGAATATGTATATGCAGCACTTATGCTACACGCGACGAGCAAGGACGTAACTGAAGATGGTATCTCTAAGGTCCTTACCGCTGCTGGAGCTAAAGTAAATAAGCCAAGGGTGAAGGCACTTATTGCCGCGCTTGAAGGTATCGACATCGACGAGGCGATCTCAAAGGCAGTATTCACTCCGGTTGCAGCTCCCGCAGCCCCCACAGTCCCTGCTCCTACAACGACAGAGGTGAAAGAGGAGAAGAAAGAGGAAGAATCCTCAAAAGAGGAAGAAGAAGAAACTGGAATGGAAGGGCTTGGGGCTCTATTTGGTTAGCCAGAGCGCTTCCAGTTCTTTTTTGTTTATTGAAACTTGCGATGCGCACGGTGTTCATATTGTAAGCGTTGACGTCACATTTACCAATATTCTCAACTAGCTTGTGCTTTCATTGAAGAGAAACGATGAAAAGATAGACATTTGAACTATGATTTAAAGTGATATACACAACATTAAGTTTCCAAACGTACTGGAACCTCTTCAATTTAACGAACTTATAGACTAATTTTTTCTTGACGTCTCATCCCCGCTTCCATA
>CAYYMO010000043.1:0-3179 GCA_964472955.1 uncultured Methanomicrobia archaeon
AAAAGGGGCTGCTGCGAGGATGGCACCGGTGGGGTAACATCCAGGGTTTGCAACAAGATTTGCATCAGCAACTTCCGGGTGCAGTTCTGGCAAGCCGTATACAGCATCTCGCGGATCGCTGTGGGGGCCGTACACGCTTTCATATCCGCACTCGAGCCTGTAATCAGCGCTTAAATCTATCACTTTCACTCTATCGATGAGCTCCGGAACGAGCTTCATCGCCGCACCGTGAGGCACAGCGAGAAATACGATATCGACTCTCTCGGCTACCGCTCTAGGATCGATATTTTCGAATTTTAGGTCGTAAAATCCTTTTAAAAATCGGTGCGTGTCGATGATTGGTCTCCCCTCAAGTGCTCGTGACGTCACTACGGTTACTTTTACCTGAGGGTGCATAGTAAACAGCCTTAGAAGTTCGCCTCCGGTGTATCCCGATCCTCCGATTACCCCAACTCTGATCATTATACGTAATAGACTTTGATCTTAGAAATTATTTTCGAAAACTGTTTAGACAGCATTCGACAGGTTCCATAAGTAATCCTTATATTGTTTTCGCGACAATGTCATAGTAGCGACCTAACATATTTGTTTTAAGAGGTGCGCAGCGATTATAGAACTTTGGTCTAGTAATATGGAACAACTTTTAAGGCGAGCAAAGGCATGTGCTCACGCCATAATGGAACATGATGACCTGCTTGTTATGTCTCACATCGATGCCGATGGGCTTGCCTCTGCGGGTATCATTTGTAAGGCCCTTGATAGACTTAACATCGGATTTACCGTTAAGATCGTAAAAAAACTCGACCTTGAGACCATGAAAAGTGCGTCTAATGCGGAGGCAGTGATCTTTACGGACCTCGGAAGCGGTGCATTGGCTCTAATGGATGAATTAGGGCCGGATTGCATCATCGCCGACCATCATCAGCCAGTAGGGACCTCTAAAACGGCGTTTCACTTAAATCCCCACCTTTTTGGAATTAACGGTGCTACGCATCTCAGTGGTTCAGGGGCGACCTATTTAGTAGCACGAGCGCTTGGGGAGAATGTAGACCTCGCCGATCTTGCGATAGTAGGGGCAGTCGGTGACCTCCAACACCTCAAGGAGAGGAGGCTTGTGGGAGTAAATCGACTCATATTGGAAGAAGGGGTGAAAAAAGGCATCCTAAAAACTGAAACCGATCTCCTAATGTTCGGAAAGCAAACGCGACCTCTACATAAACTCCTTGAATATTCTTCAACCCCCTATATACCGGGAATCACATCAAACTGCGATAATAGCGCACAACTTCTTATGAATTTAGGAATAGAGTTGAAAAATGGAGAACAGTGGCGTAGGTGGATTGATCTCGATGTTGACGAGCGTCGTAAAATTGTTTCTGAGCTTATGCAGCGTTGTATCTCGTTTGGGATGCACCCTAAAAAAGTTCAGAGTTTAGTAGGGGAGGTCTATACGCTTCTAAGAGAGGATGAAGGGACAGCCCTGCGAGACGCTTCTGAGTTCTCGACCCTCCTCAACGCCACAGCGCGGTACGGGTTTGAAACGATCGGAGTTGCGGTTTGCATGGGGGATAGGAACAGCAACTATAAAAAAGCGTGTGATCTACTAACAATGCATCGGCAGAACTTGCTTAACGGCATTGACTATGTAAAAGAAGTGGGAATCACTCCTTTACGCAACTTACAATATTTTCATGCAGGGAACAACATACTCGAAACGATTGTTGGAATTGTTGCGGGAATGTCGATGAACCTTGAGGGCGCAAATCGGAGGCTTCCTATTGTGGCGTTTGCAAGCTCAAACGAAGAAATTAAAGTTTCAGCCAGAGGAACGCAAGAGTTAGTGGACAGAAAACTGAATCTTGCAAGCGCGATTAATCGGGCAGCAGAATCTGTAGGAGGAGTCGGTGGCGGTCACGACATTGCAGCGGGAGCGACTATTCCCACCGGAACTGAAGAAGAGTTTTTGACCCAACTTGACGAAATAATTGGCCAACAAATACAATAGAGACTGACTGATCGCTACGTTTGGCTTCGTGACGCACTTCTTAACCAATTTTTGCCATGTCGCGTACGTCTGCCAACCCCGATATCGCTTCAACATTTATATCAATCCCACGTTCCTTGACAGCAGCCATTGGGTTGTGCCCTCCAATGATAGCGATACCCATATGCCCTCTTGTTACCGGCACTTCGAGTATGTCAGCGTTAGGTTCTCCCAATTCAAGCACCCCTTCGAATTCGGCATCCATTAGATCCATAAAGAGGGATTCGATATGGTCTTTGGCTACCATAGGGACTTCTCGAACGTTTGCGAGCACTTTTCCAGACCCTGTGCTTATCATTTCAAGAACTGATGTCATCTCTTGTGACATAAATACATCAAGCGGGTCCATTGTTGTCGCATCATACCTCAAAATTTCAGTGAACCGCAACGGCTTTTTATCCTGAACCTGTATGATACCGCCACAAGTATGGCGCACTGGTATCCCCGCTTTTAATAACACACCGTCAATTGTGATGCTGCAAACTGTTAGGATCCCACAATATCCTTTGTCAGGCGACACCCCATTGAAGTCCTCCCCACTTTCCACGACTTTCAGATAGGGGCCGACTTTGAGGCCGGAGGAATACGCCATTTTAAAAATAGTCAACGTCTCATCCAAATCCTCCTCCTTTATTGTTGAGGTATTAAATGCGATTTTACCCGTAGAAGACTTGGGGTCAAAGGTTACTCCGTACATCAGCTCTTCAATTTTTGAGTGTATGAACTTCAAAGCCATTAAAAATACTATATAAGCGGGTATATTTGAATTTTAGTATTAAATGAACGCTTCATCGAGTTTATATCTCCCGTCTTTTCTTCGTATCACGGTGAAGTCGTTAAGTTCTGAAACGCTGAACCCGAGCTGATTTGACTTAAAACGTTTCATGACTTCATTCCATTCAATTAGATGAGCTATGCGTGCTTTGCCCGAGCCCTTTCTTAGTTCTGTCGCTAGGTATCCTCTCCGCCCGGACCTCTTTAGAAACTCGTCAATCTTGGTGATTTGATGAACACCCCCCTTGTCAACAGAAAAATGCTGAGTAAAATAGAGCGCACAAGCGCCCTTGTCCGTAGAGATGCTCTTGCACTCGACTCCGAGATAATACTTTGGGTCAAGTGAGTCGACAAGCACATC
>CAYYMO010000044.1:0-3110 GCA_964472955.1 uncultured Methanomicrobia archaeon
AAGAGATCGACTGGAAACGGATTTCCGATTTTTCTCACGCGCGAGCAAAGTCTTCTGACCCGCTCCAACCAGGAGTGGCCTCCGATTTCGCGCAGGTGCGTTCCATGAGGACCGCAGCAGCGGCGAATTGGGCAGTTGCTGTGCAAAGAACATGCCGATCATCTCGAGCTGGGACAAACTAACCTCTAAGGCGAAGGAGGCGGTGCAAGCCGCCAACTATCTGGCCTCGAAGCAAGGCAACCCCGAGCTGATGCCGCTGCATGTGCTCGCGAGTCTGCTGGCCGATCGCGAAGGCATGGTGGTGCCAGTGCTGAGCAGGATTGGCATCGATAGCCAAGAGGTACTAACGGAGACGCGACGCCAGATCGACCGCTTGCCGGCGCTTTGGGCTGGCGGGACTTTGAAGGCAGAACCCTCCCGTGCGGCCAGTAAGGTTCTCGAGCAGGCATTTGAAGAAGCCGCCGACTTGGCCGACGAACATGTCTCGACCGAGCATCTGTTATTGGCAATTCTGAGGCTCGACGGCGATCCCGCCCGAGCCCTGCTAGCACGCCACGGTGCCGATCACAGCGCCATCCTCAGGGTGCTTGTGACCATGCGCAGCCCCCAGCAAGTTACGGAACAATCAGAACCCAGGTATGGGGCGCTGGAGCGCTATGCCCGCGACCTCACCGACTTGGCCCGGCGCGGCAAGCTTGACCCAGTGATCGGTCGCAACGATGAAATCTGGCGCGTGGTTCAGGTGTTATTGCGCCGCACCAAGAACAACCCTGTTTTGATTGGCGAGCCGGGCGTGGGCAAGACGGCCATCGTCGAAGGTCTGGCGCAGCGCATCGTTGCCGCTGATGTTCCGGAGCCGCTCAAGAACAAGCGTCTGGTGGCCCTGGACCTGGGTGGAATGGTGGCCGGAACCAAATATCGCGGCGAATTTGAAGATCGTTTAAAGGCGCTGCTGGGGGAAATCGAGGCGGCGCAGGGGCAGATCGTCCTGTTTATCGACGAACTGCACACGCTGGTTGGAGCCGGGGCGGCCGAGGGCGCGATTGATGCCTCGAGCATGCTGAAGCCAGCTCTGGCGCGCGGCGAGCTGCGCGCCATCGGGGCTACCACCCTGAGCGAGTACCGCAAACACATGGAGAAAGACCCCGCTCTTGAGCGCCGGTTCCAGACCGTGTTCGTGGCCGAGCCCAGCGTGGAGGACACCATTTCGATCTTGCGCGGCCTGCAAGAGCGTTATGAACTGCACCACGGCGTGCGCATCAAGGACTCGGCCATTGTGGCCGCGGCCACGCTCTCACACCGCTATATCTCGGATCGCTTCTTGCCGGACAAGGCGATCGACTTAGTGGACGAAGCCTGCGCCGCCCTACGCATGCAAATCGACTCCATGCCGCGAGATATTGACCAACTGGAGCGCCGTGCAGCGCAATTGGCAATCGAGAAGAGGGCACTCGAAAGGGATGAAGATGCCAACTCTCGGGGAAGGCTGCGTTCCGTCGAGAAAGAGATGGCTGCACTTCATAAGCAAGGCAAAACGCTCAAGGCCCAGTGGGAGTTGGAGAAGAAGTTCATCGCCCGCGCGCACGAGCTCAGGAGGAAGACCGAGCAGATCAAGTTGCTCGAGCAGGCGCAGTTGCGCGATGCAGAGTTGCACGAACCAGCCAGCCACTGCCGCGACGAGCTTCACGAGGAGGAGCGGGAGCTGCGCAAGCTTCAAGCCCGGCTCGACCGGCAGCGCGGCACACGCATGCTGAAAGAAGAAGTCGACGAAGATGAGATTGCGCTCATCGTTTCCAAATGGACGGGCATACCTGTGGCAAGAATGTTGGAAGGTGAGGTCAAGAAACTGCTCGGCATGGAAGATCGGCTGCGCAGCCGGGTCATCGGCCAAGATCCAGCCTTGGAGAGGATGGCCAATGCACTCCGTCGCGCCCGCACCGGACTCTCCGACCCCAAGCGCCCTATCGCTTCCTTCATTTTTCTGGGACCGACGGGCGTGGGCAAGACGGAACTGGCGCGCGCCCTGGCCGAGTTTCTCTTTGATGACGAGCGGGCTCTGGTGCGCATCGATATGTCCGAATATATGGAGAAGTATGCGGTGTCGCGGCTGATCGGCGCGCCACCGGGATACGTCGGTTACGAGGAAGGTGGCCAACTCACCGAGGCGGTGCGCCGCCGCCCCTACTCGGTTGTGCTGTTTGACGAGATCGAGAAAGCTCACCCCGATGTGTTCAACATCCTCCTGCAGGTCATGGACGATGGCCGCCTTACCGACGGCAAGGGCCGTACCGTGGACTTCCGCAATACCGTGCTCATCATGACCTCCAACATCAGCTTGCTACACCTGACTGCTGAGTCGTTGCGCATATCCGAGAACTTTGAGCAAGCGCGCAAGCAGGTGACGGACGCGCTGCGAGCACACTTCAAGCCTGAATTCCTCAATCGGGTGGACGACATTTTGGTTTTCAATTCCCTGGGCAAGGAAGAACTGATTAAGATCGTCGATCTGCGGCTGGAAGAGGTGCGGCACTTGTTGGCCGGCCGCCAGCTCAACCTGGAGCTTACTAGCGCCGCCAAGGAACTGCTCCTGGCTCAGGGCTACGACCCCAACTACGGCGCGCGGCCCCTTAAACGCTCCGTTCAGCGATTAGTCCAAGACCCACTTGCCATCAATATCCTGCATGGCGAAGTCCTTGACGGCGACCATGTGGTGGCGAACGCCGAGCAAGGCGAGATGAAGTTCACAGTTACCTGCCGTGCGCGGAAGGATCGTCGAAAAGTCCCCTCCACACCACTCCCCGATAACTCGAAACTTACAGCCGGGTGAGGCCGCGAGGAGATACGACCTTCAGAAAGCGGGCGCCTCGAGCCTCCAAATCAAACCGCCATCCCCGATAGGAAAAATCCGCGTGTTATCGGCCTAAGCATCAATTCTTCGTCGCGGCAGGCCGCGAGCACATTCGCGGCCTACGCTCGCCTTTGCATACTGCGCTGAACTTTGTATCTGCAAGCCGCCTTGTTCGGCTCTCGCGGGCTGTCTTGCTTTCCAAACCATTGCAGCCCAACGCTGAACGCCTCGCCAGAGTGGCCGGCAGGCAGATCGTCACAGC
>CAYYMO010000045.1:0-2999 GCA_964472955.1 uncultured Methanomicrobia archaeon
CGAACGGCTTTTTGCTATTCCCCTATAGAATTAGTTTAATCTGGGGGGACTATAGGAGGTTAGCACGGATATCAACGCAGTGACAAACAACGGGAAACATGACATTCAATGCGTGGGTCAAAAACGTCTAGTGTCTCAACTCATAAGCATTGTTAAGTCGTCGTTGCTATCTTCTAGGCGTTGCATCGTACGGATGTACAACATAAAATAGTCACACTAATACTTTAATTTGATCGGTTCTCTTCTTATGAGTGGTTTTCTGCCGGTGGAACTAGAAAGTTCGTATATCGATGAGCACCTCGTGAGAGAGGTTTGGACAAAGTTTGCTACTTTTAAACGGCAACGGTTAGGTGGATTTAGTTGAATAATCTTTCAGAACTGCTACCTTGTTTCTCAGGCTCGATATATGCGGCGGACTCTACTGCTTGACTCCTCCACTCGTATAATTTACTGAAATTGCACTTGCAAACTTATGTGTTAATAAAACTGTTCTTTTATACGATAGTTGTTGTACTCCTTGACCTAGCAGAATCAACATATTGTAGCTTTGTTTATATCAAGAAAAACTACGTGATTCGTTGGCTTTGTATTTACTGCTCTGCTAACCAAAAATTAAAAGCGTTTCTAATATACCGCTTAAATTATCTTTATTGCATGTTGTTGTGTACCTTAACTTTTGATGTTTGTATTATAAACGGGAAACATATGCTACTGTGGATGATACGATACAGAAGCATCTTTGTTTATTATCATCAAACATCCTACTATACAATCGTCGAGCCATAGTCAATCATGTTGGTCGTGCTTGTATGATTGGTAAATGGTTCAAGTGGACTCTTACATCTAAATTATTTATCTTAAAAAATGAAAAGAACTTATGAACGGCAATTCGTTTAAAGCGACACATACAAAAAGGTAAATGTATGAATCAAATTATCCACAACGTGTAAGATGAGCTACAGTGCGCTTCTATTCGTTTCAGTCGAATACCGATCCTCCGGTGTCGTAGTTCCACACTTTTGCGCCGGTCGTCGCGTTGAGGGCATAGATCACGCCAGCTCCGGTCCCCACATAAACGATTCCGTTGCCGATGGCAGTGGTGGTGTATATTATGTCGCCGATCGTGTAATTCCACACTTTTGCGCCGGTCGTCGCGTTGAGGGCATAGACGTTGTTGTCATAGCTCCCCACATAGACGATTCCGTTGGCGATGCCGGGGGCGGACCATACAACACCTTTGGTCGTGTAGTTCCACACCTTTTCCCCGGTTGCCGCATTGAAGGCGTAGACGTTGTGGTCATCGCATCCGACGTAGACGATTCCGTTGGCGACAGTAGGGGAGGTTACAGGGTTTCCAGTGTCGTAGTTCCACACTTTTGCCCCGGTCGTCGCGTTGAGGGCATAGACGTTGTGGTCATCGCATCCGACGTAGACGATTCCGTTGGCGATAGCAGGGCGGCGGAGTATAGGTCCTAAAGTCGTGTAGTTCCACACTTTTGCCCCGGTCGTCGCGTTGAGAGCGTAGATATTGCGGTTATAGCTCCCCACATAGACGATTCCGTTGGCGACTATAGGAGAATAAAACACAAAACTTCCGGTGTCGTAGTTCCACACTTTTGCCCCGGTCGTCGCGTTGAGGGCATAGACGTTGTTGTCATAGCTCCCCACATAGACGATTCCGTTGGCGATGGCAGGCCACGAATAAGACACAACACCTTTGAGCGTGTAGTTCCAAACCTTGGCCCCCGTTGCCGCATTGAGGGCATAGACGTTGTGGTCATCGCTTCCTACGTAGACGATTCCATTGAAGACGATAGGAGAGGAGTACACATGGCTCTTGGTACTGTAGTTCCACACCTTTGCCCCGGTTGTCGCATTGAGAGCATAGACGTTGTGGTCATAGCTCCCCACATAGACGATTCCGTTAGTGACTGTCGGAGAGGAGTACACAGCACCTCTGTTTGCGTAACTCAAATTCAATTGACCAGTCGACGCACTGGTTTGTGCTATCGAGACGTTGTCGCCAGTATTTCGTGCGTTGTAGCGAAACTGCATGATGCCGCCCGCCCTCGCGACGTTAGCATTCACCGCACCAGCAAAGATTACGGTACTAAGGAGCACAACTACGACAAGAGAGAGAATGCCATTTATGCGCATATTTAAATCCACTTCGCGTCCTTTAGTTAGTTATTTTCAGAGAAAGACTTGAGGGCTTAGTTAATTCAGCTCCGCCATACTTGATCATTTATCCAGCTTTGCCGGTGTATGCCCGATGCTTTATATCTTCTGCCTATCAACTTCACTTTCATATTCATGTCAACCACCACCGTTTCATAGACGGTGTGGCTTTAGAGTTGGCAGCGCAAGAAGAAGGCGCCCATCATCCTCAATTTTAAATGTGTATAAATAACCTATACTAGAATAAATGGTACCTCCATTTTTTCAGTGCTTTTTTTGACTTTTTTGTAATTTATGTTACATCGTGCGAGGTAAAGACAAAAAGAACTATTTCGATCGTGCAAAACTATTCAATAACTACTTACGCTGGATCCTTTCCCAAAAGCGTTCTTACGTCTTAACCACACCACTAAATCGTTCAGTGAATAACACCTTCCACTCGACAGATCCCGTCGGCGACGTGTAGAAGTCAACGCGGTCGGCTTCTCCCTCGTCCTTTCTGTTCTACTACAACGAAGCCGCAGAGCTCTAATTCAGCGACTAATACTCATAACGTCTGTGTGATACCCGTTAATTACCAGTCAGCCGCATAAGATTATTAAACTCAGGGTATACTTCTGTCGAAGATTGTCGCTCACTCTTGCAATATACACATTCCAGCAGCCCCTACTGATGATGCGACAACTGCATTACTTCCCATCTGATCATATATACCTCAGCCTATAGTTCCGCATGCCGAACGTCATCTTCTATGAAGATACGTCTCCCCTCTTTTTCGCATAAATCGGCGCTTGATGCTGAAAAAAAGTGTTGGAGATATA
>CAYYMO010000046.1:0-5141 GCA_964472955.1 uncultured Methanomicrobia archaeon
ACGAATCGGAATGATACGATTCGGTTCGCGGGTTGACGTCACCTTGCCCGATGGTTATGCATTTATCGTCACAAAAGGACAAAAAGTGAAGGCTGGGAAAACTGTCATAGCTATGTGTAAAAGAGGCGATTGAAATTGAACCTTCCTTTCAATATAGAAATAAAACAGCAAGACGTAGCTACACTAGCTAACTTGCTTTTTGGAATCATGGCCTTGGTCTTTCTCGGTGCAAGCAACACATCGGCTGCAGCCGTATTGATATTGGTTAGCGTAATAGCCGATGGAGCTGATGGATATCTCGCGCGGGCCAGAGGGCACGGTAGCTTAGGGTTTCAACTAGATTCACTGGCAGACTTTGTGTCATTTGGACTGGTTCCTTCGCTTTTGGCGTTTTATTTGCTTCGAGATGCATTGGGGATCCCACTTGTGTTTTTCTTTTTGTCATTCATATATGCAGCAAGTGGCATGATCCGCCTTGCGAGATATAACACTACCCCTCAAGCTAGGCTCTTCTTGGGACTGCCTATAACAGCAGCAGGACTTATCGTTTCCCTCTACGTAATTGCAGGTTTTCCGCCTGTTGGCCTCGTGCCTCTTTTATTATTGCTATCGGGATTAATGCTCAGTGATTTCGGGTATTCAAAAGTTAGCAATAATTTGACATTGGCAGTGCTTGGCATACTATTATTGTTAGTGATAATCTTAAATTTAATAGGCAGCGATTTATCTCAGCTTATTTCAATAATTGTGTTAATATTCGCAGCAATTTACGTGTTAAATCCGCTTTATAGGGGATGACGCAATAAACGACCGAGAACAGGCGTTATTCGAGGCAGGAATAAAGCTTGGAGCTCTTTATCACCAGTTTGTAGGGGCTCCTTTGGATCCTCGCAGCGTGCAATATATGGAAAAAGCAATAGAATCAAGCATTGGTGTACAGCCGTATGTCGAGAGCATCAATGTACATATTGATAAAAATATGGTTCAATCAAAGCTCAACAAATATGGCTACGCTGAGCTTGAAGGCAAGATGCTCGACGTCCAACTAGTAGTAGCCTATCACAGCGCTAAAGTACTTGTAAAAATGCAATACGATGAAGATGCTGATTATCCTCTCATGTTTATAGAAAGGTAATCAGAAACGGCTGAAGTACGAAACAGATATAGTGCGAGAACCTCAACGTACGTATACCTTCATAAAAGCGGCTTTCTAGAGCCCCTCTGTTCGAGCTAGTTAGTGCCCCAGGAGCTATAATCTTACGTTTGCACCCGAAACTTTAACCTTAAGTTTAAATGCCATTATTTTCATAGTTTAATGTACATGAGCAGCGAATTTCGGGAGCGATGGGTGACTTTTTATAAGAGATATTACAACAAGCACATCCTAAAGCTCGCAAGTGAGTATCCCGATGTAAAGAGCATTGAGATCGATTATCAAACGTTACAAGATTATGACATAGCGTTAGCTGATGCTCTTATTGACTACCCCGCTACAGCCTTGAAGGACGCACACGACGCGCTGCTTGATTATGATCTCCCTCTTGAATGTAAGCTCGATGCGAATATTCGGATCATTAATTTAACCGAAAAGATAAAGATACGAGATCTAAGGAGCCATCATGTGGCGAAGCTTATATCAATTGAGGGAATTGTGAGAAAGGCAACAGAAGTTAGGCCGAAAGTTTTAGAAGCGGGATTTGAGTGTCTCAATTGTGGCAATATAACAAAAGTACCTCAGGATGATGCGAAGTTTAAGGAACCTCCGGAGTGCTCTCATCGGATTTGCGGAAAAAAGGGCCCTTTCACACTAAATTTCACGCATTCTACGTTTGTTGATGCACAGAAGATTAGGGTCCAGGAATCTCCAGAAGGGTTAAAGGGTGGAGAACAACCACAGACCTTAGATATAAATGTCGTAGCGGATCTTGCAGGTAAAGTCTTTCCTGGAGACAGGATAGTTGTAACAGGAATATTGCGCGTTGCTCAACGGCAATACCAGAATGTGAAGAGCACCACTTTTGACGTGTTTCTCGATGCGAACTCAATTGAGTTAGAAGATAAAGAGTTTGAGGATCTTGAAATTTCCCCGGCAGATGAGGCCGCAATACTTGCGATGTCACAGCGTCAAGATATTTACACGTCAATTGTAAGTTCGATTGCACCGTCAATATATGGCTATAAAAATGTAAAAGAAGCGGTGGCCCTTCAACTTTTTTCAGGTGTTCCGAAATTGCTGCCCGACGGATCGAGAATTAGGGGAGATATCCACATACTGCTCGTAGGTGATCCTGGCATTGCAAAATCACAGATACTGCGATATGTCGTAAAACTTGCGCCACGCGGTGTTTATACCAGCGGAAAGAGCTCCACATCTGCCGGACTTACTGCCACAGCAATAAAAGATGAATTCGGAGACGGGAGATGGACGCTTGAGGCGGGAGCGTTAGTACTGGCAGATCAAGGCATTGCTGCAGTCGATGAAATGGACAAGATGAAGTCAGAAGATCGATCCTCGCTTCACGAGGCGATGGAACAACAAACAATAAGTGTTGCAAAGGCTGGGATAACAGCCACACTCAGAAGTCGATGTGCATTATTGGGCGCTGCCAATCCAAGGTATGGCAGATTTGATTCCTATGAACCTATTGCGGGGCAAATAAATATGTTGCCCTCACTGTTATCGCGATTCGATCTCATTTTCGTCTTAAGTGATAAGCCAAATACGGCTCTCGATACAGATATTGCAAACCACATACTACAAGCGCATTATGCCGGTGAGCTGGCGGCATCAGGATTCTCTGATGATGAAGTATCAGAAGCGATGAGTATTGTTAATCCAGTGATAAGTTCAGAACTGTTGCGAAAATACGTCGCGTACGCAAAGAGAGTCACTCCGGTACTCAGTGAAGATGCGCGAAAGAGATTTATAGAGTATTATGTTGGCCTGAGGAATCAGGAGGGAGAAGATGCTCCTATCCCAATAACTGCGAGGCAAATCGAGGCCCTCATTAGACTCGCAGAAGCTAACGCGAGGATGCGGTTGAGTAAGACCGTGACGCTTGATGATGCCGAAAGGGTAATCGGAGTTGTAGAGTCATGTCTTAAAGAAGTGGGAGTTGACCCTGAAACTGGTAAACGGGATATGGACGTGATTGCCGTTGGTAAGAGTAAGAGTCAGCAGGATCGCATTAAGTCGTTACGTGAAATAATACGGGAGCTTCAAAAAGAGAGTGGTGCGGCGTATATCGAAAGCATTAAAGAGAAAGCATCTGAACAAGGTTTAGATCCTGATAAAGTGGACAAAGAAATATCGCTACTTTGTCAGGGGGGCGAACTGTATGAAGAGAGGCATGGATACTACAAGATAGTGTAACAGCCAGTGTCCACAACAACGAGCATGTTTCTGAAGACGTACCACATAAATAGGGAAGTTATGGTCGCAGTGTGTGACGCCGAATTGTTAGGCCTCACATTTTGTGAGGGTGACCTGCACTTATCAGTCCACGAAAGTTTTTTTAAAGGTGATCGTGCAGGGGAGGAAGAGGTGAAAGCGGCGCTCTTGAACGCAACGATAGCGAACCTTGTGGGAAAGGAGTCCGTAACCTGCGGAATTGAGAGCGGCATCATTGACAAAGATCAAGTTATTATGATAGATGGCGTACCTCACGCCCAAATGATAACGCTATAAAGGTGAGGCTCTGTGCCACGACAAAGCGTTTGCCCGAGTTGCGGTCAGCCCTCTGTTGGGGTGTGCCGTAACTGTTCCACTAAGGGATATGTTCTTGCAACAATTCCGAGACACTTAGACTTAAAGGTTTGTCCTACATGCTTAGACTATTTTTTAAATGGCAAATGGGCACGAAATGAAATTATTGATGCTGTTACGCAGACTATTGAAAATGCGCTTTGCATCAATGCAGCAAAGAGAGCTATCTACGTAGATGTACGTGATCAAGACAAAAATCTGATTAGGACTCGTGTCATAGTTGAAGGAACTGTGGATGGAAAAACGCTTATTGACGAGTTTGACGTGGATCTGCACATAAGGCGAGAAACGTGTCAGCGCTGTAGTAGGATTGCTGGTGGTTATTACGAAGGCTTAGTACAGATCAGAGCCGACGCTAGAGTCCCCGAAGAACATGAACTTATAGCAGCAGCCGATATTGCATATCGGGTGGTGGAGCGAGAACGACAGAACGATAGGAAGTCGTTCTTTTCTAGAGCTGAAAGAAAAAAGGAAGGTTTGGACATATACGTCGGAACGACCCGTGCAGCAAAGCAGTTATCACGATCGATAACCGAAGAACTCGGCGGGAGCTTCAGGGAATCACCAAAGTTGGTTGGTAAGAAAGATGGGAAAAACGTTTACCGGGTTGCCTTCTCTCTTCGACTGCCGAGGTTTACGTCAGGCTCTATCGTCTCTCATAACGGTCATGTTTTTGAATTCCATGTAGTAAGGCAGAAAAAAGTCGTTGCGACCGATCTTCAAACTGGAGAAGAATACAGCCTGAATATACGAGATCTAGCACGTGCTGAACTTCTTGGGTCTCGGGCTGATGCGAGAGAGTCTGTGCTTGTTTCCGTGACTGATGCTGAGGTGCAGTTGCTTGATCCAGATACGTTCGCAACTATAAGCATCTTGCGCCCCAAATTTGTTACTGATTCTGCGGGCGGTGAAGTACTGGCCATCAAAACGACTATGGGGGTTTTCATACTTCCGTGAGGGGTCAACTATTACTGGCATCTAAACTGTCGGCGAAAGTTAGCGACGTTGAGCGTTTGCTGCTACCGCGTCGCTGGCAGTTATTAGGCGAACTCATACTCGTTAATATCCCTTTTGGCGTTAACCATTTGAAGTATGAGATCGGGCAGGCGTTGTTAGAGCTGTATCCACGGTGTAAAAGTGTTATATGGGATAAAGGTATAGTGGGGCAGTTTCGAAGGCCGAATATTGAGATAATTGCCGGGTCAAGCACGCAAACAATTCACAAGGAGAATAAGTGTAAATTTGCACTGGATGTAAGCCGAGTTATGTTCTCCTCCGGCAACTTTGCTGAGAGAATCCGGATGGGCAAGCTCGGCTTCGCCGAAGATGTCTTGGACATGTTTAGCGGAATAGGCCAATTTCCAATTCCAATGGC
>CAYYMO010000047.1:0-11053 GCA_964472955.1 uncultured Methanomicrobia archaeon
AACAGATGAGTATTTTATGCAAGACCTCATTAAAGCGGGCGGAAAACTCTTCTTCTTCGTTGAGTATGTTTCAATCAACGAGGAAACTGAAGATTGGGTGCTCACTAACGAACAAAGAGTCGATCTGTTGGTGGCTACGGATGCATTTCGCGCGACGCTCCCGGGCCTTTTCATTGCCTTCCCGGGTGATGAGGAACAATTTGGCGGCTGCCTCGCTGCTGGCCGTGGCTTTGTGCACATTAGTCCAGAAGGGAATCTCGAGCCATGTCCGTTTTCACCGTACTCTGATACTAACCTCCGGGACGTATCGCTTAAAGAGGGATTGCAATCCCACTTCTTGCAGGCCATTCGTCAAAACCACAGCCAACTCATTGAAACGGCAGGAGGTTGTGCGCTCTGGGCAGAACGCGAGTGGGTGCATTCCCTGCTTCCTGAGAAAATATCTTCTTGCGGAACTGCCCGCGAGCATGAATAAGGCGTATTTCCTTAGACGCTCTACTGCGGACTGCTACCTGACACAATTACGAGAAGGAGTTTGGCTCAAAAATGGAGACACTATAATTCGGTTTGGATTCTGGTTGGCAATACTCGCATTTATATCGTGATGGATTCACATCGCACAGCTTGCCGATTGTTCTGACAGTCGATAAAACCAAAGCAGCTGATAACCCTTATGTGTCCTCGATTCCTCACATGCTTTTGCCCGTGGTTTACCTCTGTTAAATCCTGGGCAGAGAAAACGAGGTTAGACGTTCAAGTACCACAATTCCAAATCATCGCCACGAATGGTTTTACGTGCAACGACACATTTGACAACGCCATTAGACGCTAAAAAATGCAGCCGACGGGACATTCCTCTCGACAACAAGTCGCACTTTTTTGAGAGTTCTGATGCGGTGAGCCCTGGTTCTTTTTTTAACTGATGTACAATTTTCCAATTATCGCTGTGGTATCGTAAGTCTTTTAGTTCGTACGGGATGTAATCCGACAACGATAATTGCCTTGTTTTAGTTGTGGCTGTACGTTCTTCTTGCATTAGCTGGGTCTCTTGAGTTGTATCATCTGATTTCTGCCGTTATTCTATGATGTCATTAGAATATTGGAGCGATATCAAATATTTATCACATGCATATTTATGATTTTAGCACTATAAATAAGAATTAGAAGATTTGGTTGGCTCAATTGATTTCTACTCGGACGCTGACGTACGTGCAACCGCTAGTTAGCAAATGAGGTGATCATTTCAAAGAGACGACCATCCTATGTCTTTTTATAAGACATTTTTATAGTGACGCTCTCGTAAAAAGACAAAAACAGCACCGCCTTCTACTGTGACGCTTTTCGCGTCTTTCTTGTAAGGTTGATAGCTACAGGCAAACAATTGCAGTTGTACGTACACGACCCAAAGAGTACACGTAGTGCTCACATTGTTTAGCTGGAGCTTTAGACAGACATGTATCCCTCTTTAAAGCCCCCCTAATTTATTTTATGGCTTTCCAGTACACCCTATGATTAGTAATATCATACGTGACCTTGTATGCACTGACAAGTCCGCTTAAATGGCCCTTAATGGTGGTGACAGAAAGCCAGTACCTGGCAAGATTATCTTCAATGTTAAGTGCTTTAAGTAAAAGGCAGATTAGCTCTTCTGTAGATCTCGGCGCGCTCAGTAGATTAAGTATCATGTCGTCTATCGCTTTGAGTCTGGCGAGGTGAATGTCTGCATTCAGGTCCCCCTCCTCTTTTGATAAGATCGTGCCGTGAGCAGGAACCAGCCACTCATATCGCACGCTCTTGATAGCGTCAATCGACCGACGGGTAAGCTCGACGTCTATCGTGTAGGGTAGTGCATGTTTTTCCCACACTTCCTCTGGATACAACGCATCACCGGTGAAAAAGACCCCGTGACAGAGGTACCCTGTATGTCCAACAGTGTGCCCCGGCAAGTGAATAGGCGTGATCCCCTCCTCAAACGCATACTCTTCGACAAAACTATCTACCTGACACGCTTGCCCAAGAAAGAATCTCGTTGTCATTTCTATTGGAGGCCTCGCCCAGTTAAACAACCCGCGTACATTTATCTCAGGATTTTCAATTAACATCGCATCTTCTTTGGGCGCAACGACAACGGCCCCCGTCCTCCTTTTTATCGTGCGCGCCCATGTAAAATGGTCGCCGTGTCCGT
This sequence comes from uncultured Methanomicrobia archaeon, assembly GCA_964472955.1. Lineage (GTDB taxonomy): Archaea > Halobacteriota > Bog-38 > Methanoflorentales > Methanoflorentaceae > DASPRZ01. The sequence continues at coordinate 2,186 of CAYYMO010000047.1, forward strand.
GAGTTATGCAAATAGCCCTTAGGGTAAGCGGAAGATCGGCAATTGCGGTATCGATCAAATAGTGCTTAAAAAGGCCTATGTTCGTGTGTCCCAGTATGCACTTAACATCGTCGAGGTCAATAATTTCCAGCGCCATAAAAGAACCTTACTCTCACTTTTTTAGGTACTACATATTGCCATATATATACGCGTAATAGTGGATAACAAACCCTATTTAACTTTGCTCCGACTGGGCGCACGTAGTGAGTACTGATAGTGCCCGTTACTCAGTTACTTCGTGCTGGCGGATGTCGTATCGAACTAACTGCATGAGTTCAGTTCTGCCGACCCCAACTGTGTCAATTGCCTTATCCTTTCACCGTTTCCTCGATGTAATCAACGCCTGCTGGGCTGATGCGAACGTTGTAGAAAAAGCGACCAAACCCCTCGGTCTGAAGGAATCCCTTTATCCGGAAATATACAATGATGGTATCAATGGTGGCCTCATCGAACTCCAGCTCCCTCGCAATATGAAACGCATCTACCCATTTCCGTACATCGCCGTCTGCCAAATCATATAGTCGATAGAGAAATTGAATTCGTTTTTCTCTCATCTTTTCAGCTTTTTTCTTTACGTCTTCCATCACGAATAATCACCGTACTACATTTTGAAATACTTTATATAAAAGCGACTTAGGTAAATTTGCCAAGCGATTCAGTCCCTCCCTGCTGGCGTTACACTACAAGTATCGATTTGTTTACCTTTAATGTTTAAAGCTGTATCTTCCCTCATTATTTGGTGGTGATTAGTAGCATGCCCAGAAAAATGGTAAACATCGAGCAAGTCAGAGGCAGCTAGTGTTAGACTGCTCTATATGTGATTACGGTTTTCAAGACCTTTTAAACAGCTTCTTCTGAGCGTTAGGTCATATTGTCGAAAGTAAGGGGCAATGTTGGAGAGGGATTGACGGGACTTTGCCCCTCAACTGAATATGAGTGGTCAAGTTTCGTAAAAACTACATCGTTCCTATTTTTAAGGTAGTCAAGGTAATCTTCGAACAATCGCACTTTAGTAGCGTCGAGCGGATTCCCTTGTCCACTGAAACTCCAAAAGTGATAGAATATAATAATAGTATTAGTATGCTCGTCGTTAAGCAAACGCTCTGTAATGTCCTTCGCCGATGGAAGCGTCATATTATCGAGCACAAATGAACACGAGTCTACCCACATCCCGTCTTTATATGCAGTATCTACGTTAAAATCGTCAAAAGATGAACTGTACTCAGTGAATCCAAGGGCTTTTAACGCTTTTAGGGTATTATCGTCGCCTCTATTCCATGGAGGGATAAACGTGGTAGGTTTCATCCCAAAGGCATTTATAAAATCTAATTGCCCTTTTTTGATCGTGCCATATTGGTCAGAAAAAGAATGACCAAAGAACTCGCTTTGGTGTGGTGCACCCGAGTTATCGTGGTGAGTGTACCCGTGTTGGGCGAATTCGAATAATGGATTTGAGGAAATTGATTTCATATACTCGAAAAACTTTGGATCCGCATAAAATAAATTTCCCGGCCTAACAAGCGATGGATGTGGGACGATCCCTAACGTTACCGGAACATTCTTATCCACATGAATCTGGTTTATGAGTTTTAACGTATCCAGTTGATTCCAAGGAGCGACATCATCATCCCTAAATATAATGTACTTTTTCGGTGTTTCGCTCTGCCTATTCACATCAGCATATTTAGCCCAATTCGGATAAAACCAGCTATGGAAGGTTTCATTGTAGTAGAGCCATGCATTATATGCTACCAGTGTCACATTGATGGGGACGACTGCCTCGGAGTAGATCGTTATGGAAGTATTTGGAAGAACGTCAGCCCAGCCATATCCCCCATATTGAATCAAATTTTCACCTGTATCGTTTCTGTAATAACCAACAGCTTCGCCACCCTTAATGTATCCTGATGGCGTCCCAGTTCGCTGATAGAATACCGTATAAGGCGCGACCCATACATCAGCATCTCCTGTATTATTTATGTTCCACTGAAGATAGTTTGGATGGAGGTCTACCGGTCGGACACTGCTTATGGAGACAGTCGGTGTAGGTGATGGATGTGTTGGTGTGGCAAAAACGCCTACTGTGGGGAGGACCAACGCTGCCACAAAAAAGACTCCGAGTAATTTTTTCATTTCTTGTTCAGCGTCACCCCTTGACTGTCCGGTCTTGGCTATACGGTGTCTACATCATTAATTAAGTTTGTGTATTGTAGTTCCTATATGGCCACCGGCAGTGATAATCTCGCTGCTTTTGTGGTGCCAACGACAGCCGCGGGCTTATATAATGCACTACTCAATTGTCATTTCTAAAATGGATGTAAATACAAGGTAGGAGGACGTAATAAACTAATCCAACTTTAGCAGCTTCCTTTTTTCATTGTCAAAAAATAAAACATTGACGACGACACGTTGGAGTGCGAGTTGTAATCGCATAGAATAAGAAGCGAGGGAATCTCATCATCTCGTTCTTGACGTGGGCTCGGTGGCTTCTTTTTTAAATGAATGCGGTACTATGTGTGTCCCTCAACAGATGATGAGATGTTTATTACTGTGCATTACTGCTACTATTTCTACATATTTATAAAGCAATGTGATGACAAATAACAATCACGCACATTTTTATATACCTCGTATCAAACCACTTATATAACAGCACACGCGGCTAACAAAAATCAGCGGGATCACATGTGACTGATACAAATATAACACAACTAATGATAACACCAACAGCACAGGTTGTAACACTGTATGCTGAATATGATGACTTGCTTGATACGCTTGAAGCTGTACAACTACAGTTAAAATCAAAGCGCTACCGTGACCAAATTACGCACTACAAATTACGAATGCAGATACGCGATATCTGTGAGGCGCTAGCTGATGTACACGAAAAGATTGCTGATTTTGTTATAATGTAACAGAGCTGTAGTATTCAACTTAGCAGGGACCTAATTATTTCATCGTTATCGCTGCTTGTTCTTGACGTGATGCTGCGCTGGTCCCGCCAGCTTACCGGTGGACCAGACCACGACACAACTAGTACTGCTTCGCTGTACGTTTCTTTTTTACGTCTGCAATAATACTGTCGATGGATAACACAGTAAATACAAGTAAATGTTTTTATTGTATTGAGTTGCTTGTTAAGACAAGGAGTCCATGACGATCTGGTGACGACGTAGGGCTGATACTGGCATGGAGAACATCGTACTGTGTGCGATCAAGATTCAGGTGCTTCGATGGATACCTTGTAGACCCTTTCATTGAATGCGCAGAAGTGCCTCGCTTGAAGTTGTTTACCTCGGAGCACTTGCACTGTTGCCCAATTTGTATCGGTTAAAAGGTACAGGTTTATTATCTACAAAAAAATAGTAATATTATTCAGCTCGTTGACGGTGAAGTGGATGAAAAAAGCTAATGAAGGGACTTACAATTGGAATGCTGCAGAGTATGAGCAGCACTCATCATCGCAGCAATTGTGGGCGCAGGGGGTGATAGAGCGCCTCGACCTTCGTGGAGACGAACGAATATTGGACATTGGATGTGGCGATGGTAAGGTGACTGCTGAGCTTGCTGTTCGCGTGCCACGCGGGTGCGTTTTAGGCATTGACACCTCTACAGAAATGATTGAGTTTGCTCGAGCGAAGTTCGCCCCAACGAATGCCCCTAACCTTTCATTTCGCCTAGGAGACGCCACAAGGCTTAACTTTGACGACGACTTTAATCTCGTCGTTTCGTTTTCCTGCCTTCATTGGGTAAGAGACCAGGCTGCCGTACTGAACGGTATAAGAAGGAGCCTCAAGCCAGGCGGCAGGGTTGTGCTGCAGTTCGGAGGGAAGGGGAACGCATCATCAGTGCTAGAAGCCACTGCGGACGTGGTGGCACGTTCACAATGGACCCCCTACTTTAATGGCTTCGGTTATATGTGGACGTTTTGTAGTCCTGAGGAATATGCAGCTCTGTTATACCACGTTGGCCTTGTTCCGCAGCGAATTGAACTAGTTCCAAAAGATATGGTATACGAAGGAACAAGAGGGTTGAAAGGATGGATGCGGACGACGTGGCTTCCCTACATTGAACGAGTTCCTGAGGCTCTCCAAGACAAGTTTGTTGCGGAAATCGTACAAAGGTATGTTGAGCGGTGTCCTCTGGACAATGAGGGTCAAATTCATGTGCAAATGATGAGGCTTGAAGTCGAGGCAACATTGTAACTTTCACTTGGGCGGCTTTCATGTTGCTATCTTCGCGATGGGTCTCACTATACAACTTTCTCACGCCCTTTTCTCTAAAACGGAAACGAACTCTCGTAACAATTTCGGCATTGGAAGAAATAACAGTGCCAATCAGGATTCGCGTAAGTACGAAAGACCGTCTGATTAAATATGGCTTTATACAAAATGTTGCGCGAAAAAGAGCTCAGATACTACTATCACGGCATTCTTTGACCTAGCGGAAAGTCATTAAAATAAAACGAGAAAAAGGACCTGCTCTCTTATAACTTGTTGGACCTTGCTATAAAAGAATTTTAAATTATATGAGCTACCTAACGTGCAAATTGAACGTCTGTTAGAAGACTATTTTTGACTGCGATAAAAACAACTGCAAACTCATATAACCGTATCCGTACGATTCAGTAATATTTTCGGAATGCAGTTGATGAGTATAACGTCGATAACGTCGCTCTATTGATGCAAAACATGAAAACAGAAAGCATCGATGAGGGAAACACACCCAATTTCTCTACTAGTAGTATGAAGTGGCTGATGGTAATATGCAACGATTGCTTTACGCGCTTCATACCGCGCAGGAGTTTAATTTCTGCTGAACTAGACAATATGAGCATCGCCCGTCATACATCCATCTCTCTACAGATCATACCGGCTAATACTCTTCTGAAGCGCCTTGAATAAGACGACAGTTCGTTGTAGGCCGCGCGAAACTCGTCATCTGATACGTCTTCCAACAGAAAGCGGACTGTCTTTCTTATTTGAATGCGGTTGTAGAATCTATCATCGCTTCTATTAAGTTTGTAAAGTGCCTCCATGATACGCGCCTCAACGGGTCCAATAGTAGCGCGGTTTGGCGATTTTCTCTTGTGGTCTACTTGTCCATTCATAGTTACTCCCCAGGTAGGCATATCCTTGCATTGTGGTCATGAAATATAAACTTCAACAGAAAAACCGATTCAACACAAACAGAAATGAACAATATTATATTTGATGCGCCATTGGAATTTGAAAGACGTGAGACCATCGTGATACTCCTTTTTTGCGCAAAAATTGAACTATAATGAAATAGTGTTATTAGGCAGCGTCTTAAAACCTGATTTAAAAATTGATGGAAAGAACGACATCCGTTACACACCGTTTTTAGCGCAACTGTATAGCAGCAAGTAGTTTCCCCATCGTCAATTCTTCGTATTTCTCTCTAAAACCAAAATTATACCGCTTCGCCGATTGCACAGGTGCGCTTGATAGCTTTAATTTCAATCTTAAGTTCGTCATTAACCTGCGTGCTCGGCACGAAGATTACAAAACCTTCTATACGGGCAATCCCATCGCCCTGCCTTGCGATTTCTTCGATCTTGACGTCATATTGCTTCCCGATTTCAACAGGAGCTTCACGCGACGCCATTCTATCGAATGAGTTATACCCGCCGTTAGAACTGCTTCCAAAATCTCTCTTGTACAATATTTCACCTCCTGTTCTCGTTCATGCTGTACTATACGCACAGGTGGTATATATGTGGTCGTATTGATTTGAAAACTGTACGTGCGAGCATCCAGTAAAAAAAGCTCTGAATAGCGTATTCTTAACGATAGATGCACACAGCCGGGCAGTGCTGAGCACCGGTGAACTCCCGATATATGTGGCATCCTTAAGCATTTGACCCCACCAGTAGCCCCTGCGCGTTAATCGATATTTCCTTTGTGAACCTTCACTTAGCTGAGTACCCGTGGATTCTGATTTCTGCATTCATCTCTTCAACAAGTTCATGTCTCGCTTCAAAAGAATATGTGTGAAGTAAGCCACGTTTTTACAACGTCGAGGGCTTTATCTCAAGTTTTTTCTAGTGCTTAGCGGTTTCACTACATTCAACATAGATCGTATAAATAAGGGGAACCGCTTCATGGGAGCCCGGTATTCGCGAAGAGCTGACTGCTATATGGAACACGATATTTGCAAACCAAGCACCTTAAGAGACAATGGGATCTCTCGAGATGATGATCCCTGTTGTAAATATAAAAAGATCACCTATTTTTGGATTGATTATATCTTAAACGCGCTAGAGGCATTCCAAGCAGCAAACGCTTGTAGAAAGACTCCTCAGCGCGAGGACTCGGCAACCTTAAAATCGCAGATCGGGATTAAACAGCGGCTTTCTAAGCAGGCTGGACATCCTTATAAATTAGCCTTCTGTTGATTTAAGGACGAATTAGCTAAAACACCTGAAGAGAGATACAAGAGAAACAAGGTCGGAAGTAATGAATTTACAGATAGACTACGAGGGAATCGGACTTTGGAAAAATAATTCAAGATTTGTGTTGAAAAACTCAGAGTTCGATCGCAGTGTTTGTTAGCTGCATCGTTATATTCTTAAAAATTTGCATCTTTGTGCATTATACTAAATAATGCCATTCTGAAACGCCTAGAATACCGTGATAGTTCATCGTAGGCTGCGCAAAACTCGTCATCAGATACGTCATGCAATGAGTGACGAACTTTTTTCTAATTTGTATACGGGTTTAAAATCTTTTATCGCCAAGAAGCGTGAAGAGTATCTCCATGGTATGCACCTCAACAGGTCCAATAATAGCCCTGTTGGCGATTTTCTTCGGCGACCTACTGTTCCCGTTAAATTGAAACGAATATAGAATCATGTACGATCCTATTTTGTATGCATTACTTTGGTCCACCTTTATACTTAAGCAAAAAGGTGTTTTACGAATATTAGCTACTTGTACAACCTACTAACTGATCTCTATTATTCTGGTAGTGCCACGGATCCTAAAGGTATGCTCTAAGTTTAATGAAGCAGGAGGGGCAATGGCCGACACAGTAATGATAAGAATTAACCTATTGAACAGAGAGCGCTTGCTTAAATACGCAGCAAAATTACAGAATGAGACAGGCGAGCACAAACCGATAGATGATGCGTTGGCGTTTGTATTAAATCTCGCAGACCTTGCAGATTCGTACTCGTCTACAAAACGCATTAAGCGGTCATAAAAAAAGAATGGTGTGGAAGAAGTGAGGCTGTACGTTAGAACCTAAGTAATAGTATGCCCCTACAATTAGTGAGAGCTTTTTAAGATCGTGGAGAGGTCTTAATACAAAAGGGGACTTACAATTACAAGCCCCACATGATTTCAATAAAGCAGAGGGAAGTGAATAAAAATGGAAATTGCCTTTGAACGGGTATTAAACCTGAAAGATTCTGCCGAATATCAACTAGATGCGGTGATCCGCAAGACTATTATGCAGCAGGAGGGGGGGTCGGCGACGCTCATAGCCCTCGACGGAAAAGAGGGAGGGGAGCATTCCACTTCGTTTGCCGCGATGATCGTAGTAGTTGAAGGTGAAATTGAATTTACTATTGAGGGAACCCCTCACCGCGTAAAAGAGGGGGAGTATATCCTCATGTCGCCGAACAAAAAGCACATGGTGCGACCAATTGAGCGGTCGAAGTTGCTACGGATTTTGCTTCGCGCGTAAGGAGGAGAGGACCTTCTCTCACATCATATTTTTATGTCTTTATTTTTACTGCCATTTTCTTTTCGAGTTCGTAACACACTACAAATTCGTCTTCTGTCAGTGCATGAAAGGGGATGTTCGTCCTCGACATCAAACCTGCTCGCGCCAATATGTTAGGCGAGCTTTTATGTTCCTCCTTGCCCCGGCCCTGTTGCCCAAAGGCCATAGCCAATATCTTGCATACGGTCCCTCAAACTCCAATCTTGTTAGATAATAGCTAATTCCAATGTTGCACTGGTTCATCGTATATAGTAAGGGAGCCAAAAAAGATAGCTTTGCTATCGAGAGAGTCCTTTACGTTCACTGCACTCATCTTCACGCAAGAATTAAACCACGTTAAGCTATAAGTGTACGTACCGTGTATTATAGGGTGGCGTATTCCTTCACGCTCATGATGTCAGGGACAGTTATGCACCAGGATAAAATAAAGATTAAGTTAAGTGGCGTATCAAAAACTCTATTAATTCCGTTATGGGGCCGAGCGCAATTGAGCAAGGAACATAGCTCACTAATTAATGACACTAAAGCTGTTGAAATCGTTGAAAAAATCGATTATGATTTTTCAACCTTTGATTATGATTTTTCAACCTTTGGTACCATTCCTTTTGAAAGTGATCTACCGTTACTACTTGCACTAAAAGCTAAGCAATTTGACGAGAAGATAAAAGCGTACATCGCAGAGCATCCTCGCTCATCCATGGTGAATATCGGCGCAGGACTTGACACGACATTTTACCGGGTTGATAATGGAGCAATTCAGTGGTACGATCTCGACCTTCCTGCTGTCATTGAACTTAGAAAACAATTGATCCCTGAAACTAATAGGACGACGTGCATCGCAAAATCCTTCCTCGACCCGAGTTGGTGTAAAGACATCAAAAACACCGAAGATGGAGTATTCATGACAGCTGGTGGGGTATTACCTCTCATTCAGGAGGCGCAAGTAAAACAGTTTTTCTCATTGTTAGCAGATAATCTTCCTGGCAATGAAATCGTATTTGACGCGCAATCAACATTAGATGATCACTTCGGGGTGTGGACTACGCAGTTGCCTCCAGATCAACAGAAAGCGTTGAG
>CAYYMO010000048.1:0-4973 GCA_964472955.1 uncultured Methanomicrobia archaeon
TCCCCGCAATGCCCAATCCGCTCCATCATGTCCATTTTACCCTCTGCGTCCGGTAGCGCATCGAAGACCGCGGTGAAGGGTTTAACAAGGATGTCTTGGCGAATCCTATAAGAAAGTTCAGCCTCAAAATTCTTTAAGGAAGCGGTGAAGGCTTTCTTCTTGTCAAAACCCGCCCAAAACTGCAGGACAGCGCCCTCGCGCTTATCTGGAGTCTCGTTTTCGTCAAGCCACTTTTCGACGCCTCCTTCCACTCTACCAATCACAACTGAAGGTGTTGCCGTTGCGTCTTCAGCTGCAGTATGCAAAGTTGCCTCGTCGTCGGCTGTGATTATTACTCGGCAAAAAATACCTGCAAATGCCTCGGCATAAGTGTCTTCAATTTCAACTTTGAACTCCATTTCTCATCATAGCCTCCCGACGGATTCTCCTCTGACCTTTTTCCTGAATTCGCTGCTCTCTGTCACTAGCGATTCTTTATTCTCAGCGGTAACTATTTGAACCTTGTGTAGCGTAAATCGTGAGGACAATTGGAATGGTCGAGAGAGCAGAACGTGACTTATCGCGCTACTCTCATGAATAAATCGCAACAAATTGGGCAAAAAATAGTAAAAAAGGGGATATCGTTTTTATTTGCACGTCGTATTTTTACTTGTTTAAAAATGTAGAATGACTACACGTAATGAAGATGAGTTCTATGAAGAAATTATTGTTAGCAGGAGCAGCAGTATATCTGATGGTGGTTGTTGTCCTTATCGCAGGATGTACGACCACCACAACAAATAACACGACGATGACAACCACCGGAGAGACAAACGTAAGCCAATATCTCACTACCACTATGCAGGATCGAGGCTTCACCATAGTAACGCCCTTCTCACGCCAAGCCACCATGCAAAACGGGGGCTGTGCCGTACGGTGGCATTGTGAGCAACGCCAACGGCACCTATAACGTGACGTACGAAGTGTTTAACACCACACAGGATGCACAGGCACGCTATCAAGAGGTAGTCAACGGCTATGTAGCCAACAGGTACACGATGATGCAGCAGAACAGCACGGCGTGGTCTGGCTTCAACCCTGCGTCTTCTATGGGTGCGGGAGTATCGTACGGCACTTCTCCGCTGATGCCGTACTATGTGATGACGATGACGGGCTATTCCAGAAGCCCGCAAGTGCCCCTGCAACCGGGTATGTGGTCGCACATGTGGCGTGAGATGTACGAGCATATGAGTCCGTATTTGGGCCAGAATCTGACATACACCATGTGGCAGCACATGCGAGAAGAGATGTACGAGCATATGGGCGGTACGCCGTATGGAATGCCTTATGGTGGCGGACCAATGATGGGCGGAAGGACGTGAAGAGCGATCGCAAGTTACACAGGCCGCACATAAATAAGGGGAGAGAAGTGTATCTCTCTCTTCTTTTTTCTATTCTCCCTCTTGTTTTTCTTCGCCTTGAATACCTAAATGTTTCCTCGCTGATCGGAAACAATTCTGGAGCCACCCCTGCATCGCTCGAGAGCAATGACAGGCCGACTGCGGTTGATACTTGTATATATATGCGTAGATCTGCGAGCACTTGACATCAGCAGCGGTTAATGTATCATTATGTCTCAATTTGCACAGCACCTCTTGACAATGTATGATGACTACTACTCCTATGCAAAACGGTGGTTTGGCAGAGAAGCTCCCATTTACTGGATTTTTGACAGAATAGTCGCGGGGCGACGCCGTAAGGCGCGAGCGCAACGGTCTTCTGTAAGTTATCGTTGTCGCCGCAGTAGTCGGTGAAGACGTGCGTCACTACGACCAGTACTGCGGGGTATATTTTTCAGTGATGGACAGGAAGTATGGCGGAACTACGATTAATGCCAATATCAAGCGCATGTCGCTCGACGGACCTGCTTCAGGGTTCATGACTGATGACGCTACCTACGTAAATTCCCTTGTCTCGACCTTCGAACTATTGTGGGAACAGGCGGTTCCGGCAGCAGAGCGGATAAAGGAGCTGTTAAAAGAAGGGCCTCCGGATGTTTGAGAATTATAACGACTGACTCCACCTGTAGTCCTCTTCCATAATTTTCTGCATCTGCTCTTCACTGAGGTTTGAAGTGATTATTGAGTATGTCCGTACCGCTCTCTATTTTTGAGATTTCACCGCTTGCCGTTTCCAGAATTATCACCACTTTTGCCTTGTTCCCCTCAGTCACTGCAGTCGGCAGTCTCGTAAGGGCACTCATGATCATATCTTGATGAGACTACTCATAAGAATTATCTATAGCTAGATATTATCAATTTGTGATACGTGTCGTTTAATTATTAACTGGGAAACTATTATGAGTGGCGTGGAAATTTACTATTTTTCTGGAACTGGTAATTCGTTACACGTGGCAAAAGAATTGCAAAAGCGAATTCCAGAAGCAAATCTCATACCGATTGTAAGCCTTCTAAACAAGGATGTCATAGAAACCGGCAGAGAGACGGTCGGCTTCGTGTTCCCTGTCTATGTCACGATGATTCCTGTGCCAGTGAAAGATTTTCTTAAGAAACTCGATTTAACATCGACCAAATATATTTTTGCAATAGCGACACGAGCGGGTTCTCCCCATAGAGCATTTATTGACATAGAAAAAATATTGAAGAAAAGAGGTCGAAGTCTTGACTCATATTTTACTTTAAACATGGGTGCTAATTTTCTCAATCCAAATCCAACAGAAGAAGAAATAGCAGAATTGGAATCTGTAGTGCAGGACAGACTTGACTCGATCCAACAAACTATTATGAAGAAAGAAAAAAATCGGGAAAAAGACACCCATAGTACTGATCCTCTTCCTTTTCCTTCTGTATTCCTCCGATTTATTCCTTCATTTGCGGCTTTTGCTGATTTTGCTGGTCTTAAACCTCTCTTTTACGCCGATTCAAAGTGTACAGGATGCGGCACGTGCGAAAAGGTTTGTTTGTCCCAAAAAATAACAATGATCGACAAAAAACCTGTTTGGCAGGAAAACGTCAGATGTTTTATGTGCTACGCCTGTGTCAATTATTGCCCTGTGCAATCGGTGCAATTAAGATCTACGTGGTATATGAAAGCGGATACCACTAAACTAGGAAGGTATTCACATCCCTATGCAACAGTAGATGATATTGCGAGAGAGAAAGAGACATAAAGTGAAGAGTTACTCTGATGACTTTGAGGACTTTCGGACTTGCCAGCTGCCAGAACGATCGCCGCGGTCATCATCAGCAACACCACGGATGACGAAAATGATGACATCTTCGCGAAACTGCACCGCACATCATGACTGATGCTTGCTAATTATGGGCGAAACTATAAACGGCATTCGGTTGTGACGTTACAGCATGAACACTTTAAGCATCATCTTCGCCTGAACTACACAGACAGAAATTGAGAACGCCGTCCATTACAATAAGGATTGAAACAGGCGAGAGATCGCATCCTCGCACACTACTACAATGACAAGAGGAAAAAGCGCGCGGAGGAATGGTTCGGGCAGGCCTTCCCTTCAGCGACACCTCAAACACGTGCGGATACGGACGCGGAGTTACGAAGAGCAGGCACCATGATCGACGAGGAGGAGGAAAAGGAGCGGCGCGCGCGGCTGAGAAAGGGGCCGGGAAAATACAAGACAATGAGATCGGGTGAGGTTGTAGAGCGGTATACCCTCATCCTTGAACGCGACAAGAAAACATTCGAGGGCATAAAGGCCTCGTGGATAAAAGGGTTGTGTGAAACACCAGACGCGATAGAGCGGCTTATCAAGCTCAAGCACGAGATACGTCTTCACATGGAGGCGTGTTTCCAATACAAGGCCGTCACGCAGATGATGAGGATATGGGGCAACCTCGAAGCATTGGAGGACGCCCTTGATTGGACATTAAACGAGATTGCCATACGACGGAGTATGGATGAATGAAATAGAACGCACGTATATCCCGACGATATGCCCCCTACTGTGGCGTTAGGTGTGGGCTTAACCTAGTCGTGCACTAAGCTTGAGCCACTCATTCGTGCGGGGCATGCAAGTACCAGTATTTATAAGAACGAGTAGGTGGCATTTCCCGTAGATGCAGCACGCTCGAGCTCTTTCTGATAATACAGAACTGATCGCTCCATGCGGCATGAACTGTTCGGTGTGCAGTCGGTATCTCGCACGCAAGTACGACGTCAAACGCAAGGGGGTGAGGATGGCGTATTGCGTAGGATGCCGCCCCCGCGATAGGAAGTGCGCGCTTCTAAAGAAACGATGTGATCTTCTTCTGAATCATAGAGTTCGGTTTTGTTATGAATGTGACACTTTCCCGTGCAGGAACTTGGAGCGAATCGACGCACGGTATCAAAAGGATTACCGGACGAGTTTTATCGAAAATCTCACCTTTATCAAGCAGTATTCGCTTTCTGCTTTCATGGAACGTGAGAACGTGAAGTGGCGGTGCCCACAGTGCGAGGGGGTGCTGTGCTGTCATAACGGAGTCTGTTTCAATTGCGGCGTTGATATCTTGCGGACGAAGACGAAATTATACAGATGGGAAGACGAACAATGATGTTGACCCATATGGACATAAAAGAGAAGCATAGCTTTTTATCGCGTGAAACGAAATTACTCCAATAATCGCTGCGCCGTGTGATCGTGATGTCTCCGATAGTCGCGCAAGGATGATGGCCGATGATCAGCAAGGATGTGATGCTCAAGGACCACCGAGTGATCGTCGATCTGAACTGTCCAGTGGCGCGGTTCCCGCATAACCCCGTGCTCACGGCCAAGGAAGTGAACCAGGTGTGGCAGGACCCGGGCCTCCAGGTCACGACCGTCCATAACGCCGGCATCGCGCTGCACGGTGGCGACACGGTCATGCTGTTCCGGTCTCATCTTCGTTGCGGCAAGAGCGTGCTCGGAGTCGCCCGCAGCAGCAACGGAGTCGACGGCTGGTGTGTTGAGCAGGGACCAGCCA
>CAYYMO010000049.1:0-4840 GCA_964472955.1 uncultured Methanomicrobia archaeon
ACACCTTCTTCACATCGTCGACAACAAACCAGATAGAGTGTGCTGCGGTGGAAAATTTGTCAACATCCTTTACGATGAGCGCAGGCTCCTGATTTCCCACTTGAAATGCTATCATGCCTTTTTCCGCGAAGTCAAATTTTATGGGAAGTCCGAGCACATGGTGATAAAATTTTTTGGCTTTGTTCAGGTCAGTTACGGGTAAGAAGAAATTATCATAATCCTTCATTGTTTTTCAGTTCTCCATCGGACATACGCGTCGCAGCTTGCTGTGCTCCTTATACATCTCTACAGAAGGTGCTCTACTACTATGTTATTACTCTTATTATACGTGACGAAAAGAGCGAATAATCTCTATCTCAAAGATCGAAAAGATCGGTCCCCCTTCAATAGGCAGAACGAGAAAAGAAAAAGGTAAGATATGAATAAGTTCTTGTTGTTTGTCTGAAACAACGGAATAGCGCACGGTAGTTGAAATCTTCTTCACAATCACTTTTTGTATTTTAACGCTGGCGATTTTGAAGCGATAGAGAACTCAAGCCTCTGCAATTGCCTTGATGTGTGATTAAGTAAAACTGATTGGGTTTATTAACACTTCTTAAGAAAGTGAGACTCCAAGCACATACAATTTGCTGTTACGTAGCATTAAGTACTCGCACATACCACCCTATTCTGATGAATGGGGTGTTGTAGGAGTTTGGAAAAAGAGCTCAGCACTATTTACCATCCTTTACGCACCCCTTCCTTCACGCATCTTTTCCTTCCTTAGTGATTTGTTGTTTTAGCTCTGCTCTGCTGTGCTCAAACGGCACACGCATCAGAATGCGGCGCTTTGAGACTACAAGAAGTAACATCGAAAGGGTGGGCACCGCGCGCACCTCCTGAGTTACGAGTGAAAAAGAACGCTCGGGGATCGGGTGTAATTCACCATGGCGGACTTTCGGTGTGTATGGTTGGCAATAATCAACCACATTCATGTGACTGCTTACAACCACCAGACTACCTCAATCACTGCATCCCGAGCAAACGTGCATTGCTGCCACCGCAGTAGGTAGAGTCTATTAGGGTGCGGGAGTCACAAGGGTGAAATTCCCCCCACTCGGAAGCACATTCTTTAAGAAATTAGGGGCAAGTGCGCCTACCATGTGAACGTGTCCGCGATTATTAGCGATGCCATTCTTGATAAATACAGCACCCGCGCCACCAGTCGGAGTGAAGACCAAGTTGTATGCCGTGCATGGCTTTAGTCCGTGGCAGTTGCAGACAAATTTTGCACCTTGGGCGTTACTTAAAGTATCGTTATGTATCCTGATTTTTCCGCACTTTACACCATTTGGATCGGTAACAATAAACCGAACAACGGATGGCTTACACATACACGGCTTACACATACACGTCTTTCCTTCTGTAGGTGCGGCTGATACTGCAGCAGTAGTAGCGACGACGCCTGCCAGTAACAGGCACAAGGTGAGTACTGCCAACATTTTCTTCATCGTTTTTTTCACCTCCTTTTATTGAGCAGCTCTGCTCACGATTTTTTAAACACATTCATGTGCGAATTCCCTTAAATATTGCGGTCGTGCTTCTGACCACTGATAATACAACAGAAGCTCAAAAATCTTAGTTTTTATCGAACGAATAACTGAAAGCAGATAGTCTTTTCAATAACCGGACAACGTAGAGAAGCCCGTTTAAAACGTGATAAAAACCACTTTTGGCATCTCGTCTCTTCAATCTGCCAAAAAGGATCTAGAGGTGCTCCAAATCGAGTTTACGCTTTTTAAATTCCCGCTTAGTAAAAAGTAATGTATACGCTTCTATCTTAACGGCGTTGGAGATTCGCTCTACCACGCCGAGGCACTCATCTTTTGAGTGTCCATGGATCATGGTATAGATATTGTAGTTCCACTCAGGATGGCGCACCCGCTCATAGCAATGGCTTACCTCGTTTACGTCACTTATTACCTTTTCGAATTCATCAATACGCTCCTCGGGTGTATTCCATGCAACGAGCACGTTCGACGAGTAGCCCACCTGCCCGTGTCTTACTACCGCACCATACCGCCTGATGAACCCATCGGCAATTAACCAACGTATGACCTCTAACAGCTCATCTTCCGTCATGCCGAGTTCTTGTGCAAGTGTGAGAAATGGCCTCCTCTCTATTGCTAAACTGCGGTGCAAGCGGCGTATTATTCGATTGTCCGCTGCTCGATAATCGCTCTTCTCGTGCACGTCTTACACCTTGAAATTAGTTCTCATCTTGAGAACCCGTTTTACCGGGACTACGAGGGAAAGCAGTGGGTGTACCTTCTCTTTTATTTCTTCAAGCGTCGAGGCAAGTCCTTCTTCTGACGTTGCCGCAAGGGTAAACCAGATGTTGTAATCGCCTTCCCGCTCATAATTGTGCGTTACCCCCACATACGAGTTGATGATCTGGGCAGCTCCATCGACGCTATCTTCTGGAACTTTTAAGGCAACAAGCGTGCTTGTCAGCCCGATCATGTTTGAATTGAAGATAGGGCCGATCTCTCGTATCACGCCATTGGTTTTTAACTTTCGAATTCTGGAGAGAATTTCAGCTTCAGGAGTGTTGAGCCTCTTCGCAAGCTCTTTATACGGTTCTTTTACGAGCGGGAATTCGTGCTGCAGCAGATTTATCAGTTGTGCGTCAATCGCATCAAAGTCTCTCAATTTCACCACCACAATATGGATCATCACCGAGGTAATCACCGCTCATTGCGTGCGCCCGTGCACGGCAGCCACGACAGGTGCCTGAGTAGGAACACGTCTTGCAAATTCCGGTAAATACTCTGATCTCACGCAGTGAAGCTAAAATAGGAGAGGTCTCCCATATCTCAGAAAAATTCGCATGCCGTACATTGCCAGCCTGCAGTGGAAGATACCCGCATGGCTGGACTGTGCCGCTGCTTGATATGAAGGCGTAACTTAGACCAGCAAGGCATCCTTTACGCCGTTCTGTGAGCCTGTACTGTGGGGCGCACGTGGGTCTAATCGGCATCGTCCCGCTCTTGTCACGTTCATCAAGCCATTTAAGCGCCTTATAGTAGTCAGATCTTGAGACAAGATCTGCTACATGGCCCCTTCCAGTGGGCACAAGGGCAAAGACATGCCACGCGGATGCGCCGGATTCACGCACCATTTCATAGATACGCGGGAGCGACCGCGCATTAGCATTAGTGATGGTCGTATTGATCTGAAAGCGGATGCCCGCCTCCTTCAATGCTTTAGCCCCGCTACGTGCACCATTGTACGCCCCACTAACGCCCCGCAAGGAGTCGTGGGATTGAGCATCTGCACCGTCAATGCTGATCGACGCTGTTGCGAGCCCCATGTCTCTCAGCCATCTTGCCCCCCTCTCGTTGACTAAAGTCCCGTTTGTTGCAAGTGCGGTTCTCACCCCAGAAGTTGCGGCGTACTCTATCAAGAGTCCGATGTCCTTTCGTAAAAGCGGTTCACCGCCAGTAAAAATGAGGAGCGGGTTAAACGTTGAAAGTTCGTCAATGAGTGCGCGCGCTTCTTCAGTGGTAAGCTCTCCCCTGTCGCCTTGTTCGCTTCTCTCGCCTGCCCCTGCATCTGCCTTGCAGTGGCTGCATGCAAGGTTACAGTCTTTTGTGACTTCCCACGCTACAACCGCAGGCATCTTCACGTGCTGTCACCTCGTATGGTCGCATCGCTCAGGTAACAGCTCGGGTCTGCCCCCCAGAGGTCGCCTTGAGTGAGTGCCCTAACCCTGCAGCCACCGCATACCTCTACGTACCTACACGTACTGCATCGTCCTGAAAGGTGCGACTTTTTATCGCGCAACATTAATAGGAGCTCGTTCTGACCGTTCCATATGTCGCTCAAGCTGTTTTGCCGTACGTTGCCCACCGCCTCTCCTTCCCAGAACTGACAAGGTCTCACATTTCCGTATGGATCGATGTTAACGATCTTCTGTCCCGCAGAGCACCCTCCGTGGGATGTAAGGAGGGACATCAACCTGCTCTTATCGGAATTTTCGATCGAATTAAGTATGTAAATGCCATCTGCGTGATTATCGGTGGTAAGTACCTCAATCCCATGGTTTGCAAGCTCTTTGGTTCTTTGAATGAGGTAGTCTATCATCTCAACTCTCATCTCATTCGTAATATCCATCTCGGCATTCGCCCTCCCTGCGTACACGAGATGATACAGGCAAAAGCGAGGAATCTGGCATCGGATAAGAAGATCAGTAACTGCGGGTAGATCGGAGACGTTGTACCGGTTGACTGTGAACCGTATACCGGTTTTTATTCCAACATCCCGCGCGTTCTGCATCCCTATAAGTGCCGCCTTGAAAGCACCTCTTTTGTTTCTAAACCTGTCATGGGTAGCTTCCGCCCCGTCTATACTGACGCCGACGTAAGAAACACCAGCTTCTGCGATCTTTCGAGCGTAATCTTTTGTGATAAGCGTTCCGTTGGTAGAGAGGCCAACTCTCAATCCTTGAGAGACAGCGTATGCGCAGAGCTCAACTGTGTCACCCCGTGCGAGTGGCTCACCCCCAGAAAAAAGCATGACAGGAGGGTTTAAGGTTGCTGCATCATCTATGAGCTTTTGTGCCTCATCGGTGTTCAGCTCATCGGAAGCAGCCATGTCCCCCGCATCAATATAGCAGTGTGAGCACGACAGGTTACACTTTTTCGTAACGTTCCATACAATGACTGGTCCGTACTCATTGGTATAATGAAGGTCTCGACTTGTGTTAGCTGGACGTGACGGGTCCACAGTAGCGGTTCCGAGTATCAGGTTTGTACATCCTATCATCAGTTTAGATGTATATATTGTATAGTATATATTT
>CAYYMO010000050.1:0-2700 GCA_964472955.1 uncultured Methanomicrobia archaeon
GTTTCATTTCTCTGCTACCACTCATTCATATGCAGATATCACGACTGCGATGCATCCTTCTTTCTTCTTCGTGATATATGTATCCACTCTTTATCAGAGTGATCGGTAAGGCGCGATATTGTGATCTCCTAAAAAGGGCGCCTCTTTTTCCGTGGGAGAATTTGACGGTTACCTTTACGATGTCGTCGATTGGCACTTCCAAACGTTTGTCAACACGTTTTTTATAACGCTACTTAAATCCTCGCTATAGCATCCGACTTATACACCTACCGGCTGTCCTTCTCACGATCCGCTTATCGACTGTGCCCTTTTGAACCGCCGTTAAATCCCCAAAGAGACGAGCGGATCGATAAAGGTACGGCGGACTTTCGAGATGTTCATTGTTACCTCTTTCTTCTCGCCTTTCACCCGCTTACCAGAGACGATCGCCTCAATCTCTCCCATATCCTCGCAAGTAGCGGTTTCGCACGAGGCACTGCAAGCGGAATCCGCGCCACCAACACGGAATTTTCATGCCGGAGATAGTTCAGGTTCGTCTGGAGCTCATCAATCTGCGTATCTCTCAGTTTGAGTATCTCCTCTTTGAGCACCAGGTTATTTTGTAATTTTAAGAGATCCTTTTCCTTACGCAGCATGTTCTGCTGAAGTTCATGGTAGTCGTCTAATAGTCGCACATCGCTATACTCATGCTCATGCTCACGCCCACGCTCACCCGAGTCTGGAGCAAAGTACTCGTGTGTAATAAGGGCAAGCGCCCGCCCCCTCTTGACGTTGCGTTTCTTCGCTTCGTCAGCGAGCAACTCGTAGGTGTCATTATCAAGTAGTGCACATACTTGCGGCATAATGGATAAACATGAGAATCTCATGTTTATCAATGTATATCATTTGATTTCATGTTGACCATGAAACTACGTTTTGTCTGTAACATAAAACCATGTAATATCATGCATCTCCATTTTTGTGCAACAGGCAACGCGATTTTCAGATCTCGTCGAGACCAAAACAGTTGTTCAAAAATAACATTAAGTAGTTTCAATGACGGGGACACATGTTTGCCGCGAGTTAAATAGCCACTACGGCAGCAGCCACGGCGATTGCAAATCAATCAACTGCCACTCTTTGGTTGAGTGTGGCGATAGGGTATGAAATACATGAGAAGAATAGAGTCACGTTTAACATCCAAAGATAGTAGACACAGACAGCAGTGCTTGGATGAACATTTCACTGATTGCTGCGGTGCCGGAATGTCAGGAGAAAACGGTTTGCAACGCGTCGGGCTAGTGAATTACTCCATGGCTAGTTTCGATGATCTGCTGTCATAGCGTAAATTTAACGGCGAATTTGTTGAATATAGTCTGGCATAAAATACTACTAAAAAGAAGCGAGTGGTAATACTATGGCAAATATTCTAATAACAGGCTGCAGAGGAGGCATAGGGCTTGATGTAGCTTGTAAGCTGCTCAAGAGAGGACACAAAGTCTATGCAACGGTTCATCGGGAAAATTCAGTCGACGCCTTGCGAGTTGCCTTAAAAACGCACGGAGAGAATTTTGTAGTAGAAAAATTGGACATAACGAAAGCTGATGATATCAACAAAACAGATGAGTGGGATATTGACATTTTAATTAACAATGCCGCTATAGGTGATTCCGGACCTTTGGCAGAAATAGAACTTGAAAGAGTTAAAGCCGTATTTAAAACAAATTTGTTTTCAACATTACAACTTACTCAGAAAGTATTGCCTAAAATGATAGCAAAAGGTGATGGGCGGATTTTGTTTATGGGCTCAATGGCAGGGCAGATTCCCACACCATTTTATGCACCATATGCTATGACAAAATTTGCTCTGGAAAGTGTTGCTTTTTCCCTGCGAACAGAGTTAAAACCGTTCGGTATTAAAGTTATTATGATCAACCCCGGATCATACAACACGGGCTTTAATAGGAAAAACCTGGATAAGAAATACGAGTGGATGAATATGAACGGTCTTTATAAAGATCATATGGGATACATCCGCGAAGAAGAAGAGAGGATCATAAAGTACGAGTTACAAAACACTGATAGCATTGCAAAACAAATTGTTAACGCGGTAGAAGCCAGGCGCCCAAAGCGTAGATATGTCGCTCCTAAATGGCAATGGTTGTTTCTTCCAATAATTCGTAGGTTTGGTTGAATGGGACTCTAAATTATTTGAAACTCTTATGTACTGCAAGGAGCGAGGCATAAAAAGTTTTGATCGTCAATAATGCCTGCCTGTTATTCGCTGTTGTCTTTAAGGGATAGGTTAGCTATATGGGGCAAAGCGGGCAGTGTGTCGCCCAATACAAGCTCCTTCATCGCTCCAAAGTCGAGGTAATGCAGCCCTACGATGAACAGAACTAACCCCTTTATCGGAATGTTCGTCTCTTCCTTCCGGGCATTGAGCTTGTCATAGATCCACTTAGGGACTTTGGCGGTCACTCGTTTATACGGGAGTTTCAGCTCCTCACGGGGATTGTCAGGCCAGTTTTTAACAGCATCCCCTAAGAGATTCACAACCATTTGGTTCAACGTGATGTTCTTGTCAATGCACTCCTTTTTTAAGCTCTGCAAATAGAACTCTCCCAGCTCAAATGCAAGGTATTCGAAGTCGCTATTTGCCCCTTCCTTAGGGCTGTCTTCTTTACTGGGACCCATGACGGACTATAAGCGCTTCACCAT
>CAYYMO010000051.1:0-6696 GCA_964472955.1 uncultured Methanomicrobia archaeon
TTTTTTATCTTTCCAGCTTTTTCAAGCTCTTGCGCTCGTTCCTTCGCCTCTTCCGCCTCTTTGCCGTGGAGTGTCCTTTCTGTTATAGCAAGATCAGGACACACCTCAAGGCATTTGCCACAGCGGACACACTGCTCCATATCAAATTCAGGGTAAAAAACTCTCCAATCTCCTGTTTTAGTACTTTTAGAACCGCCTGGCTCTCCAATTGCACTCGGAGGCAACTTCTTCGACGGTTTTGCCCTCTGATCAGCAGATTTTAGCTCCTTTTGGCCTTCCTTTCGCTTCGTCGCTGTCACTGGCTGAGTCACTTGCATTGTCTCGTAAGCCCTCATTGCTGCCTCGACGTTAGTCTCGCCAATTTTACCTGGGAATCGTTCAAGGACTGAGCGTTTGATAGATTCGATGCTGATCTCTCCTGTAGCTCCTGCAAAGGCGCCAAGCAACGTTGTATTGACAATCGGTCTCCCAATAATAGCGAGGGCGATACCAGTAGCATCGATGGTTCTGACATCCATTCCTTTGTCGATCCCGACCTCGTCTGCCGGCTTTTCAGAATTCACTATCACAATTCCATTCGGTTTCAAGCCAGCCGTTACATCAACCGCCGACATGAGGGTCGG
Source organism: uncultured Methanomicrobia archaeon (assembly GCA_964472955.1). Classification (GTDB taxonomy): domain Archaea; phylum Halobacteriota; class Bog-38; order Methanoflorentales; family Methanoflorentaceae; genus DASPRZ01. The sequence continues at coordinate 624 of CAYYMO010000051.1, forward strand.
ATCTTGGACAATGACGTAATCAGGTTCATAGACCTGACTTCGTAGTCTTATCTTTTTGTCACTAAGTCTAGCAAACGCTGTAACAGGGGCCCCGCGTCTCTCGACGCCAAAAAATGGAAACGCTTGACTAAATTTTCCATCTTCAAAAGCTGCCACGGCAAGTAGTTCGGCCGCAGTGACTGACCCTTGGCCACCTCTGCCGTGGATGCGTACCTCTTTCAATTGTCGACCTCCGTGTTGATCATAATGCTTATTCTATCATTTAATTGTTTCTAATAACATATATTAATCATTATAAATATCGGTTGATCTTGTATTAAATTCATAGATTTTGCGTTTAAGATAAGCTTTATTCGTGAACAGCCAATATGCACTTGTATAACTTGTCTTTAATGACATGCGCTTAACCTGAGTCTAATGGTCTGTGACTGCCCCTTTATGCGTTAGTAATGAACGCCAAACTTAGGATCGTAAGGAAAGTGAAGTCGGGCTCACACCGGCGTTTATTTAGGGCAACTCGCATTGCATAATTAATCGTTATTCGTTCACTGGAAACTAAGTAAGAAATTATTTATATTGTTGCGTAAAAACCGAGAATAGACAATAACGTTAGAATTTGGCTAAAGGAGGTGAATGATGCTGGAGAGGAGACAAACTATTAAAGTATTATTAGTCGTGATTGCGCTTTCGGTGCTCTTTATCCAAATTGCATCAGCATCAAGTCAATGTCCTACGTGTAGAGTCGTTTACGATGATGAATCCACTCCAACGGGCTCGCACTCAGCACATGACACTCTCGACCCATTTATTCTGTTCAATCCGTCATCGGGAAATTTCATGAGCAATGACCACGTTCACATGGCTAGTGTAGTTTTGGCTCTTTTATGAGGAGAGTTTGGGCCCTAATCCCCGCTCTCGAAATTTTTGATGTCTCGTAGACTTCGGGATCTAGGCGTCCAAAATTTTATATAACAAGTGAACGATTGCATCGCTCGTAGATCTAAGAACTATTTAACCATGAAATTAAAGCTTATAACTCCAGTCCTTATTGCAACGCTTATACTGGCAACAGTCGTACCAGTTCTGGCATTGTTACCAACTAGTCAGCAAGCTCCGAATTTTTCATTGCCTGATTATTATAGCATGAACTATCATAGCTTGAGTGATTATCGGGGGAAAGTAGTCGTAATTGATTTTTTCGGCGTATATTGTGGTTATTGTAAAGAGGACTCTAAGAACCTAGCGGCGCTATACAGCGCGTACTATCAACGAGACAGCAGGGTGCAATTTCTGGGCATCGACTCTGATAGTGGGCCGACAGCCGTCCACGACACTGACTACCGGGTGATGGTACACAACTATGTTCAGCGCGCAGGTATCCCTCAAAATGTCGCTCAGTATACTGTTTTAGTAGGCGGCCAGAGTACGTATAAAGACTATAAATGTTCCGAAACGCCAACAGTATACGTATTAGACCAAGATGGAAAGGTCGCAAAGGGCTTTGCGTACCCTATAAGTATTGAGTTAGTAAAGGCGACCGTCGACAGCCTTTTAGGATCGGAACCGACTCCAACTCCAACTCCGGCTCCGGCTCCTGCACCATCGTTATCCATTACCAACGTTCAACTCGTGCCAGGTCACACAAGCAGGCTCATGTGGGAGGTGGCTTATGCAGGATCTGAATATGCCGCGATCGCGCCAGTTGCGAATCTATACAAAGGGGCCTCAACTCCTTTGGGATATTCGGACGAGGGGAAAATTAGTGCCCAATACGTCTATGATGTGACAGCGAGGACTCGCAGCAACACAGCAATGGCACATGGGTATGGTTGGGCCGAGGTTAAGCACGGCCACACTTACGTCTTCGTTTCGGGGCCGGTGGTTCCTTCTGACGCAAAGTGGGCAGTATATAACGCAGAAGCGTGGTACGCCGGCGCCTATCACGCCTCATTGTATAGTTCTTGGCAACGCGCGACTTTGCGATAAGAGGGAGCATTATCCTCTATATTTAATTTTAAAAGTCGACTGGGATTCCCATTATATTGTCTGCGCCTTCATATACGTCCTTAGCAATTTCAGCACATCCTAGAGCTGCGCTCCAAGGCTCCAAAAGAGTTGATGTAGTATTCAAAAGCTCGTCAACTAATTGTTTGACTCCGGGAGAAGCAGCACCTGCTAAAAAAACTGATCCAGAAACGTCGTAATCTTTCAGCAGTACATCAAGAGCGTTTATTTCCATGGCCACATAAAGGGCAAGGGTGGCCATCATCTCTTCCTCTCCCATATTTCGCTTGAGAATCCCACCAGTAGAAAATGCTTCATTTGCTGTTTTAAGACCCGCGTCGACGTCTCGTATTGCCTGAAGGTCGAGAGGGCCTTGAGTGATCCCAGGGGCGAATATTGCAGCATCAATCGCTCCTATTATCCTTCTTTTAGTTATAGCTAAAGTTACGGTATTTGAACTGACATCGCAAATTATAAAATTCTCTTCGTTGTACTTTTTTATTACATGGTAAGTGACTCCTATCTTTTCTGGTGAGGCTCCATGCGAAAAAAATCTCATTCTGAAATCAACATCTGATCTATCGTGTAACCCCGGGAGCAACACTGCCGACACCCCTGAATTATAAATTGAGTCATAAACAGCAGTACCTCCTCCTACGTACCTGCCAGCTCCGCCCCCTTCACGCAGCCCCCTATTTGTGACCTTTCTTAAGTCCATTATCTTGTTGATGCCATCCCCCATCGAATAACTGAGGCCGATTAGTTTTACAAATTCAAATTTAAGATTGAGCCCCCCCTCAATGTCATCGATCACTGTAGATTCTGCAATACACTTTCGCGGCAATTCAAACTTTCTGTCATCCAGGGTAGCAAAACGAACAGCTTGCGTGCCGTGATCGATTCCAATAAACATTAGATTTACTTCCCACTTAGCTAATATCCATAAAATAAAGCCTCAGGCGGAATTTGAATCCGCGACCTCGTCCTGTGTGTGCTTCGCCGATCTTGTGTTGCAAAACTTACCAAGGACGCGCTATGCCAAGCTAAGCCACTGAGGCGTCGTACTGCAACGTTATATACAAATTACCGTATATAAATATTTGACCAGCTTTGCGGTGATATCTTGATAACTGGAAACTCATATCATACTGTTTTAGTGACATATCTGAAACGAGCTTCTGTTTTGGCCATGATAGTAAACACTATAAGTCCAAGTATAAGTCCAAGATGCAGCTATTGTTTGGTGAAGCTATTGGCTTTTATCAGATCGTATAAGTTTGACAACGAACGACACTGTAAAGCAAATGAGGGGCCTCCAAATGGTTGATAATAGTTTAATTGTGCAAAAACTTGTAAAAGGGGAACTTAAATTTCATCAAATAGACCTTCCGGCAGCAAAAGCCGCAGAATTACGGAATATTGCCGTCGAAAAGTTGACTGGGGCTTCTTTACATGACATAAGGAATTATACGATTGATCCCGAGCCGGTATCGCAACGAAATATAGAAAACATGATCGGGGTCGTTCAAGTGCCTGTCGGGATTGCGGGCCCGTTACGGGTTAATGGAGAATATGCTATAGGTGATTTTTATCTACCCCTCGCAACCACTGAGGGAGCTCTTGTGGCGTCTGTGAGTAGAGGGTGTAAAGCAGTGACCTCCGCAGGCGGGGCAACCGTAAGAATTATAAAAGATGAGATGACGAGGGCACCTGTGTTCAGAGTAAGTGGGATCGTAGAAGCAAGAAGAGTTGTTGAATGGGTGGGTAAGAGTGAAAACTTTGAGAATTTAAAGGCGGCAGTAAAGGATACGACGAAACATGGAGAGCTACTCCGGATAGATCCTTACGTCGTAGGCGATGGTGTTTACTTGCGGTGTGCATTTGACACTAAAGATGCTCTCGGGATGAATATGGTAACTATTGCAACCGATCGGCTGGCAGATATAATACAGGAAGCCCTCAATATAACAATGGTTGCACTCTCAGGCAATATGTGTGTTGATAAGAAGCCAGCCGCGATAAATTTGATCGAAGGCAGAGGAAAAAGCGTCGTCGCTGAAGCAGTACTTCCGGGAAATATCATCGAAGAAGAGCTTAAGACAACACCTGAAATGATGGCTGAAGTGCATTACCGCAAGATCATTATGGGTTCAATCAGAGCTGGTGCGTTAGGGTTTAATGCACACGCGGCGAATATTGTCGCAGCTCTGTTTATTGCTACTGGACAGGATGCTGCGCATGTGGTAGAGGGAGCAAATGCCATTACCAGCTTCCAGATGAGAGGAGACGGGCTTTATGCTTCCGTAACTATGCCCTCCCTGCAGGTTGGAACGGTAGGGGGTGGTACGAGAGTAGAAACACAAAAGGAGTGCCTCTCTATATTGGGGGTCGCAGGAGGCGGAGACCCTCCGGGTGCCAATGCCAAAAAGTTTGCAGAAATCATTTGTTCGGGAGTACTTGCTGGAGAAATCAATCTCGTCGCGGCACTTGCATCTCGACATCTCGCGCGTGCGCACGCTACATTGGGGCGCTAAGATACCCTCAGTGCTATTTATGCTCAGTGATTTAAAAGTAAAGTTAATAGGAGTCAGTGACACCCTGAAAAAAGTGAGGAGGGGATATGCTTTTTAAGAAAAAGCGGGTAAAAAAAGCTAAGAACACAGGCAAGACCATGGAAGAACGGCCTCCTTGCGGTAACGAAAAGCCTCCTACTCCTTGCGTGAAGGATTGCCCAACATCAATGAACTGCAGATATAATATAGTGAATTTCAAGAAGTAGCCGGGTTATTAATATACAGCTCTGTTCGATGAGTCGCCCATAGTAGCAGGCTTATGATAGGGGGGCACATTTTCACCGTTTACGTCTTAATTGTGTAGTCAATTCACTCTCTGAGGTAGTTCCAATTGATTCTGTTGTTACCGCCGACCCCTTCAAGAACAGCGCTAAAAAGATGCCAATACTTAAAACCACTCCCCCCCTATCAATCCATTTACTATGTAAGAGTGTACATCTGACCCATAGTCAATTAACTGACCAAACGGAGGTGTATATACCGGCTTTTTTTCCTGAACATGATTTTCCTGCAGTTGTTTATCCAGACCATCGGGAAGTCCGTTCGAAAAAGCGAAGTAAACGGGCACTAGCACCATAAAAAGTGTAAAAACCCCTACTAGCCCGATAAGCAACGACTTATTGCTCTTGTCCATCTGCATTATTACCCCTCTATTGTTGTTGGCGGCATAGGCGTTTTCGATAACCTTTTGTCTTTCATAGTTAGGATAATATCGGGTCTCACAGCTGCGATATACGCAACGACAAGCACTGTAACAATCCCCTCGCCAATTCCGATGAACACGTGAGTTATTGCCATTGCAGGAACAGCGATACGTAACGGTATCCCATACTCTGGCGAAAGAGCTGTAGATGCGCCTAGTTCAATGCCACACATCATTGCAGATATTACAATCGATGCCCACGCGGCAGTGAAGATTGTTATATACATTCCGGCTTTTCCGGCTGCGATTGTTTTACCGATCACATATATGGCGTATCCCGTAAATGAGCTTATTATAGCCATGTTTAAGAGATTGAGGCCAAGCGCTGTCACGCCCCCGTCGCCAAAGAGAAATGCTTGCACAATTAGGACTATCGTTAATATTACGATAGCAGCATAGGGGCCAAGAAGTATCGCGGCAAGCGCTGCACCGACGAGGTGTCCTGTCGTCCCCCCTCCGATAGGAAAGTTCAACATCTGGGCTACGAATATTCCCGCAGCGAGCACTCCTAGTACAGGGATTTGTGTGTTGCCAAGGGCATTCCCGGTTTTTTTGTTGCATACGCTAAAATGGGTATTGCTACAATGTATCCCAACGCCCAAATAGGTGGGGCCATTATCCCGTCGCCGATGTGCATTTTACTTCGCTTACCAATAAAGTTTGCTACGATATTTTAAGAAGTTGTTACTAATTATTACATAAATATCTTATGGTATGTTCTATCCGAGATATCTTTAAAAAAATGGAAAGAATTTAGCAACTTTATAAATTAAATTAAATCGTGAGTTCTCTT